>JBDNIB010000678.1:0-2142 GCA_041688535.1 Prosthecobacter sp. | reverse complement strand
ATGAGGAGGTTTTTATTGGGCAACTGCACGACTGCATGTGGATCGCCGGTCACGGGGACTTCGCGCAGCACTTTGCCTTCTCCATCGAGTTCGACGATTTTACTCTCGCCTTTGAAACAGACGAGGTAGTGGCCGTCAGCAGTCTTGCGAGTGCCACGGAACTGGTTGTGCAGCTTAATCTCAGGCTTGGTGACGAGCTTGATCTCCTTGGCGATCTTGCCGGCGCGATCCACTTCAACAATGCGGCTGGTGCCGCATTCGACGACGAGCACGTTCCCATCCGGCAGCGGTTGGCAGGCGTGACATTCGACTTTTTCTGGCGCTTGGTATTCCCAGACGACCTTTTGATCGCGGGTGACCTCTTTCGCGCCATTCAGATACGCGAAGAGGATATTCCCGTTCGGCAAGCGCCAGCAATCCTGCGGTTTTTTGGCCTCCACCTGCCATTCGATCTCGCCAGTGGCAGAGAGGATCGTCACCCGGTCGCCGCCGTAGTCACAGCAGAGGATGGGACGTGCGGCAAAGAGGCTGGAACTGAGTGTGAGGAGGGCGAGCAGGATGATTTTCATGCGAGATGCTGCATAACGCGAGCGGGCGCGTCATTCATCCAACAAGAAACCTCATTTCACGCGACGGCGAATGTACACGATCATGAGGCTGAACACCGCGAGCGCCAGCATGCTCAAACCGACCTGCGTGATGGCCTTGTCGAGGTTTTCCTTGCCCACGCTGCTGCCTGCGAGCGCCACGGGGATGTTGCTGGGCAGATAGCCGAGGAAGGTACCGACCAAAAAAACGCGGTGACGTGTGTTCAGCACGCCGAGCAGCACGTTTGGCACGATGCCGGGCACGGGGAGCTGGCGCGCGATGAAAATGCTGCCGATACTGGGATGCTCAAGCACGGAGCGTAGGCGCTCGCTGCCCTGGAGCTGCCGCTGCACCCAGGCTTTCGGTGCCCAAAGCCGGGTGAGGAGAAACGCGCCATACGAGCCGAGTACGCCCGCGAACTGCGAGGCCAGCACGCCTTCCACAAAGCCAAACAACAGGCCACCCAGCCCGCACAGCACCAGCCGTGGCACACCGATGGCGATAGCGATGATACTGCCACCGATGAACAACGCATGCGCCTTCCAACCATGCTCATCCACCCATGACTTGAGGTTCCGCGCTTCCTCCAGCCACTGCTTCAGCGGCGTGAAGTGCAGCAGCGCGATCAAGCCGGCGATGATGCACGCGCCGATGAACAGACGCCACGTCTCCTTCTTCATGTCAGGCGTGGTGTCGGGCAGCATCGGTGGGTCGTTGCGGTGGTGAAACTGGACTCGGCCACCGCAGCCGCAAACCCGCGAAAAGCAACTCAGTCCTCGCCTTCTTCTTTGGCGGCAGCGGCAGGAGCCGGAGCAGCTTCATCAGTGGCGATTTCTTCCGTCACCGGCGTTTCGGCAACGATTTCCTCAACAGGTGCTGGCTCTGGTGCCTGCTCTTCCACGACTGGTGCCTCAGCGGCAGCAGGTTCTTCGGCAGTAGTTTCCGCAACGGGTTCAGCGGCTGCTTCTACTTCAGGAGTAACTTCCGCAATAGGTGCAGATGCCTCCGCAGTAGGCTGTTTGTCGGCAGGAGCCTCTTTCTTCGCGGCGGGTTCGCCTTGCACGCCGAGGAAGACCATGCCGTCGCTGTATTCGATGACGTAGCCTTCGTTCGCGAGCCAGCGGATGTCCTTGATGACGGCAATCTGCTCGTCCGAGGGCTGCTTGGGCGCGTCCGCCGGAGTACCTTCAGCAGCGGCCACCGATGGCACGATGGCCTCCACCAGCTTCTGCAAGGGCATGCCATGATTCGCTTTGAGCGTGTCCACCACCAGTGCGAGGCGGTCGGAAAAGACGAGGCCGGGGTCAATCGCGCGCGGTTTCACGCGGCAGACGAACTGCTTGCCCGCACGGCGTTTGAACAGCTTCATGCCACGGCGTTCCAGGCCCGCACCGAGTTTTTGTGAGAGTTCAAAGAGGTGCTTCCGCGCCGCGTCCACTGACTGGCGCAGCATGATGAGGAGCACATGCGCGAGCTTCTGCTTGTCGATGTTCCCATGCACGGTGGCCTCACGCACCTCGATGACGGCGTCGTTGCCGTAGGTGCGGCGGAAGT
>JBDNIB010000077.1:0-2160 GCA_041688535.1 Prosthecobacter sp. | reverse complement strand
CACTTCAGCTTTGGCATCCCACGCGGGAACGATGGCGCGAGTGCGACGCCGGTGACGAGCTACATTGTGGATGCCACGAATACGCTGGACCCCGGCATGGCGGCGGCGGCGCAGGTCAGCTTTGATGGCAACAACGTGCGCTTCATCTTCGACATCCCCCGCGGTTTTGACGGCCAACCGGGCGGAGACGGCCAACCGGGACCGCCCTTTGCCCAAGCGGTGGTGGATGGGGTGACGACACTGAACCCCGGCGACAACGCGACGGTGGACGTGAGCTTTGATGGCAGCAACGTGCGTTTCCAGTTCGGCATCCCACACGGGAATGACGGCGGGGCCGGTAACGACGGCATGCCGGGCGAGGTGACGAACGCGGACCTGAGCAACGCCATCGACGGCACGAGCACCAACAGCAATGGCGTGAGCACGCTGGGCTTGGTGGCGAGCGATCCGCCGACGCAGAGCGAGGTGCAGCAGATCGCCGACAAGCTGGACGAGCTGATCAACGCGCTGCGGCGGTAGGAGGGCGAGTTTCGTAACTCGCCTGGCTTTCCTGCGGTGCCTTTCGAGGACGAGTAAGAGTAGGACGAAAGCGCTCGTGAGCTGATCGGCTTTCGCTGTGGGTCAGGATGTCTGAGGCTTCGCCATTCTCGCGCTCCGTGCGGCTGCGGTTACCAACCGAAGCTACGGCACCTCCCGCACGCTGCCGGTTGTTCGTGTGTCCGATGAGTGTATTGAGCAGTGCGCTAATGACTTCGTTATCTCCACACCGTTTCAAACTGCCCGCGACCGTCTGGGCGCTGGGATGGGTGAGTTTTTTCACCGATGTTTCCTCGGAGATCGTGTATCCGCTGCTGCCGGTGTTTCTCACGACGACGCTCGGGGCGAGCATGGCGTTTGTCGGATTGATCGAAGGCGTTGCGGAATCCACGGCGAGCGTGTTGAAGGTGGCGAGCGGCTGGTGGTCGGACCGCGTGCGGAAGCGTAAGCCGCTCATGATCGCCGGGTACGGCCTCAGTGCGCTCACGCGACCGCTGATCGCCCTCGCGACGACCGGGACGCATGTTTTGGGCGCGCGCTTCATTGACCGCATTGGCAAAGGCATCCGCAGTTCACCCCGCGATGCGCTGTTGGCCGCCGCGGTGCCGCCGGAGCGGCGTGGCGCGGCTTTTGGCGTGCAGCGGGCGATGGACAACGCGGGCGCTGTCGTCGGACCACTGTTCGCGTGGATCATGCTGGAATGGTTCAGCGCCGACTACCGCACGCTGTTTTGGATCGCCGTTTTTCCCATGGTCGGTGCGATGGGTGCGCTCATTTTCGGCGCGAAGGAGCAAGCGGTGGCGGAGAGCGCCGTCAAAACGGCAGCGGTTCCCTTCAAGGCCACGCCCGCCTTCAAGCACTACCTCGGTGCGGTGCTGCTCTTCACGCTGGGGAATTCGAGTGATGCCTTCCTGCTGCTGCGGGCGCAGGCGGTGGGCATCCCCGTGAGCAGTCTGCCGCTGCTGTGGCTGGCCTTGAACCTCGTCAAATCGGCGAGCAGCTATCCGGCGGGCGTTTTGAGCGACAAGATCGGTCGGCGCGGGCTGATCATCGGTGGCTGGTGTGTGTATGCGCTGGTCTATCTGGGTTTCGGCTTCGCCAGTCAACCGTGGCACATCTGGGCCTTGTTCCTCGCCTACGGCATCTTTTACGGCATGACCGAATCCGCCGAACGTGCGCTGGTGGCCGACTTTTATTCCGATGCCCAGCGGGGTCGCGCCTTTGGGGCCTTCCATCTCGTCACGGGCATCGGCGCGTTGCCCGCGAGCCTGCTGATGGGCTGGTTGTGGACGCTGCATGGACCTATCGTAGCATTCGGCACCGGCGCAGGTCTGGCACTCGGCGCGGCGGTGTGGTTTGGGCTGCAACGATCGCCCTCAGCGCGCTAACAAGCCCGTCACATGCGCGGCTTCACACCACCGGCCCTGGCACGTCCTGCCACTTCGCGTGCCATTCCTTGAACACGATCGGTGAGATCTCGCTGGGTTTGATTTCGCTGCGGCCGCCCCAGAAGACGTTGGTGTATTCGAGCGGAATGCCGGTCTCAATGAGGTGCTTGTCGATGGCGGCTTTGTGGGTCAGCACGGTGTCTTTGTCGGTGCCGTGGATGACGCCCATGATGTT
>JBDNIB010000677.1:0-3125 GCA_041688535.1 Prosthecobacter sp. | reverse complement strand
GCACGCCTGAGCGCCATCACGACACCTACAAGCCGTATCTCCACGTCTTTGATGCCAGCGGAGCCACGCGCCTCACCAAAGGACCGGGCTTTCAGTTCACGCATCATCGCGGCATCTTCCTTGGCTTCAGCAAGATCGCTTACGGTGGCAAATCGTATGACCGCTGGCACATGAAGGGCGGCGATCAGGTTGTGACAAAGGTTTCTCCAGGCGATTCCAGCTTCACTGCACATATCGACTGGCAGGGCGACACCACCGCGCCGTTTCTCACCGAGGAGCGCCAGTTCACCTTCACCACGCCCGCGAAACCGTTCTACCTCGGCATCGAGGTGAACAGCGCCATCAAGCCCGTCAGCGGCGAGGCCGAGATGAGTGGCGATCCCGAACACGCGGGTGCATAATTCCGCCCCAGCGAACTGGTGGACACGAAAAGCACGACTTACCTCTTTCCCGGCGAGAACATCGATGCCCACAAAGCCAAAGACCTGCCCTGGGCCGCTGAAGTCTTTACGGTCGAAGGCAAGACCTTCACCGTCGTGATTCTGAATCATCCCGACAACCCGAAGGACACCGCCACCTCCGCTTACCGCGACTACGGCCGCTTTGGCATGTTCCCCAAAGGCAAAGCCACTGCCGAGGCACCGTTCAAGCTGCACTATCAATGGCTCATCGCCGAAGGAGATGTGCGTGAGGCTGCTGTTTTTCAGCAGGCGTGGAATGCTTTTGCGGGTAAAAGCGAACCGACGCCTATCCTCACCATCAAGCTCTCTGAACAGCCAAAACCGAAGAAGTAACTTCAGCTCGTGCATTGACCATGCACACTCCTTCCACTACCCTCGTTTATGATTTCTAATCGGGCCATCAAGCAATACTGCGATGCCATCGCCGTCGCCTTTAAGCCACGGAAGATCATATTATTTGGCTCTTACGCTTACGGCACTCCCACCGAGGATTCAGACGTCGATCTGATGGTGGTGATGCCGAAAAAGCGTTTTCGCAGAGATTTGGGATGGCGCATCCCTGTCAAAGTTCCGCCTCAATTCCCTCTTGATGTGCTCGTGGAGCCAGAGGACCGGCTGCAACGCCGAATCGACGACCAGGAGTGTTTCATCCTAGACGTGACCGAAAAAGGGAAAGTCATGTATGAAGGCGTCCACGAGTGAATGGGTCAAGAAAGCCGAATCGGACTACCAGCTGGCGATTTCTTTGACGCGGCGACGCAAGAACCTTGCGCGTGACCATGCGTGCTTTCATTTCCAGCAGGCGGCGGAGAAATATGTGAAGGCCCGCTTGGAGGAGGGCGGCATTCGCTCCCCGAAAACTCATGATGTTGCCGCTCTGTTGCAAATCGCCACACGGGTGGAGCCGTTGTGGCCCGCAATGACTATTGCTGCGCGTCGCTTGAACAAGTTTGCCGTCAATGTCCGCTATCCCGGAGAAGAATCGACCGAAGCAGACATGAAGACAGCTCACAAGGACGCCAAGGCCATACGCAATGAGGCGCGTGCCGCTCTTGGTTTGTGATCAGATTCCTCTTTAACCCTTCCGACCCAATGTGCACCCAACCCCTTGCCATTCTCTCACTTTGCGCCCTAGCTCCTATCGCGTGGGCCGTTCATCAAAAAAACGCTGGCCCTGAAAAGGTGGAGCTGAAGTTCAAGTTGCCGCCGCCGGTGCCGTTGTCGCCGGAGGAGGCGATGAAGGCCTTTGCACTCGAAAAAGGCTTCCGCATCGAGTTGGTCGCCTCGGAACCGATGATCGAATCGCCCGTGGCCATGAGCTTTGATGATCAAGGCAGACTCTACGTCTGCGAGATGCGTGGCTACATGCATGATCTCGAAGGAGCGGGTGAAAAAGAGCCAACGGGCCGCGTTTCGCTGCTTGAAGACACCGATGGTGATGGCCGCATGGACAAGGCGACGCCCTTTCTCGATGGACTCGTGATGCCACGCTCAGTGCTCGCCGTGAATGGCGGAGCTTTGATCGCGGTGCCGCCGAATTTGCTCTTCTGCAAGGACACGGATGGCGATGGCAAAGCAGACGTGAAAGACATCGTCGCCACTGACTTCGGCACGCTCGGTGGTCAGCCCGAGCATATGGCCAACACGCCGGTCTGGGCGATGGACAATGCGATCTGGAGCGCCGGTTATGCGACGCGCTTCAAGTTGCGCAGTGGTGTGTGGCTGAAGGACACCGGCCTCGGTCGCGGCCAGTGGGGCCTGTGCCAGGACGACTTCGGCAGGCTCTACTTCAACTACAACTCCGACATGCTGCGCACCGACCTGCTGCCCACGGAGGCCTTCACACGCAATCCGCTGCTGCGCAATGCGACGAGTATCAATGCGAAGCTCGCCGCTGACCAGACGCTGTATCCATCCCACCCCACACCCGGCGTGAATCGCGGTTACGATGAAAAGACACTGCGTGCCGACGGCACGCTGGCGAAACCGACCGGCACCTGCGGCGCACTCATTTATCGCGGCGATGTGTTTCCCTCCGCCTATCGCGGCAATGCCTTTGTGCCCGAGCCATGCGCAAATCTGGTGAAGCGCTTCACCATGAGCGAAGCCGATGGCATCGTGAAAGCCACGAACACGGCCAAGGGCAAAGAATTCCTCACCTCCACCGACGAGCGCTTCCGTCCCGTGCAGGCCGCGAACGGCCCCGATGGCGCACTTTACCTCGTGGACATGTATCGTGGCATCATCCAGCACCAGAGTTTCCACACGCACTACCTCATCGCGAACATCGAGGCGCGGAAACTCGAAACGCCGTTCAACATGGGCCGCATCTGGCGCATCGTGCCGGACACGAAAGAGCGCCCGCCAGTCGTGAAGGTCAGCAAAGACGTGAAAATGCTCACTCACGAGAACGGCTGGGTGCGCGACACCGCACAGCGGCTCATCGTCGAGTCCGGCGCTGCCTCCACCGTGCCTGCTTTGAAGGAGCTGCTGCAAAACGAAAACGCACTCGCTCGGCTGCATGCGCTGTGGACGCTCGATGGCCTCGCCGCCATCACGCCCGACATCCTGCGTCCTGCTTTGACGGACAAAGACACGCAGGTCCGCGCCGCTGCCGTGCGCATCGCCCCGCGTGACATGGCACCCGATTTAATCGCCATCACG
>JBDNIB010000676.1:0-3859 GCA_041688535.1 Prosthecobacter sp. | reverse complement strand
GGGGCCATGACAACTGATGCAGTGTTTCTCCAGGAAAGCGTCAAACGGCTCGGCTGCGTGGACGACATCGGCAAGGTCAAGGTTGGCGGTGAGGATGGCTGAGAGGCTGAAAACAAAACGGGTCATGGGATATAAGGTTAAAACGCGGCCAGCGCAGCTTTTGTGCGCAACCCACGAGTTTTCGGGGGTAAAGCCGGCAGCAGTCTGGGGGTGACCAGCCCTTGACCTCTCCGCCAGTCTCTCAATCCTTTCGGTCCCATGTGGACCCCGATCAAAACCTTCCAAGACATCAAGCTGGAAAAAACCAGCGACGGCATCGCCAAGATCACCATCAACCGACCGAAGGTGCGTAATGCGTTCCGCCCGCTCACGGTGAAGGAGATGCTGGAGGCGTTTGAGATCGTGCATGAGGACCGGGCAGTCGGCGTCATCATCCTCTGCGGCGAAGGCCCTCTGGCCTTCTGCTCCGGCGGCGATCAAAAGGTGCGCGGCCACGCCGGTTACGTCGGCGAAGACGGTGTGCCACGCCTAAACATCCTGGATGTGCAGCGGAAAATCCGCACCATCCCGAAGCCGGTCGTGGCGATGGTGGCCGGTTATGCCATCGGCGGCGGGCATGTGCTGCATGTGGTGTGTGATCTGACCATCGCCGCTGACAATGCCCGCTTCGGCCAGACCGGGCCGAAGGTCGGCAGTTTCGACGGTGGCCTCGGTTCCAGCTACCTCGCCCGCATTATCGGGCAGAAGAAGGCCCGCGAAATCTGGTATCTCTGCCGCCAGTATGACGCCAAGCAGGCATTGGAGATGGGCCTCGTGAACACCGTCGTCCCCTTGGAAAAACTGGAGGAAGAGACGCTCCAATGGTGCCGCGAGATGCTCCAGCATTCGCCCATGGCGCTGCGCTGCCTCAAAGCCGCCCTGAATGCCGACTGCGACGGCCAGATGGGCCTGCTCGACCTCGCCGGGAACGCCACGCTGCTTTATTACATGAGCGAAGAAGCCAAAGAAGGCAGAAACGCCTACGTCGAGAAGCGGAAGCCGGATTTCTCCAAGTTCCCACGCGTGCCTTGAGCCTTGACGCCACCGCCATCATCCACACTCTTCCGTGAATGGCCCCCGCTCAGAACAATCCCTCTTCGACTTCCGCACCGGACGCGAAACGGCCCTCCCAGGGGCCGCCTGCGGCCCTGGGGAGCGATCAGCTTGCTCTGCCCTTAACCGACGACGAGCGAAAGGCATCCAGGAGGCAACTCGCGACTCTCCATCGCGGCAATCGTATGCGCCTGATGCTTGGGCAGCCCTTGTTGATGCCCGATCCCGCCAGTGGGGTGTCCCGTTGATCGACCTGGCCGCGTTGGGCATCTCCCATGACGCGGACGGCATGCTGCAATCCGCCATTCTGCGCCCGCTCAAGACGGGCGCGGAGGCTTGCCCCTTCGCCGATGACCAGTGGCAGGTGGTGTACAAGCTGTTTCCGTTGTTTCGCAGCGGCGGTCTGGGCAAGACCTTTGAAATCGAACCGACGGCAGACGGCGAGGGCTACGAAATGTTCACCCAGGACGCCACACTGCTCCAGACGATGGGAAAGCTCATGGTTCTCCACGACGCCGGTGCCTGCCCGACTGAAATCGTCGGCCTGGACTACATGTTCGATTATCTCGTCGTCAAACAGCCGCTGGCCTCCGCCTATCGAGACTTCGAGACGGACCGCCTGACGGCGGTGAACACGCTCCTGGCGGTGCCGAGCAAAGCCCGCTTCAAACGTCAAACCTGGATCCTGTGGGAACATGACTCCGCTTGGATCATGAGCGATCTCCATTACGGCAACATCATGCGCGACGCGCAGAACCAGCCCACGATCATCGACGCGCTGCTCGCCCCGCTGCCGCCCGAGTTGATCAAAAATAACCGGATGCTCACGGAACATGTGGCGGATGCCCGTGCGCTGCGGCTGGGCCTGCCACCGGTGCGCCGCAACGCGTTCGATGATGTGAACGACGATCAGTTGTGATCCTGGCGGCTTGATTCACGGGACTGCACTGTCGGCCCTTAAAAGTCAAGGCCGCCTTTATGGTTGCCACTGGCGGGGGAGTTTGTAATATGGGCGTCCGTTGACACACTCCTCCCGACATGGCCAAACGCACCACTACCAAACCAGCCGCTCCTGCCCCCGCCAAATCGACCTGCGCTTATGATCTGAAGCAGATCCGCGAAATCGTCGGCCTGATGGCAGAGAACAACCTGACCTATTTCCACAGCGAGCAGAAAGACGCCAAACTCGAACTCCGCCGGGGTTCTGATTTGGAAGCCGTCAAAGAGCTGCTCAGAAGCATGCCGATGGGTTCCGCCGCCCCGGTTTCCTTCGCGGCAGGCCCCGCTCCTAGCGCCGCCGCTGATCCGGTGGCCGCTGCCGCACCTGCGGCTGCTGTTGCATCCACTGCCGTCGGCCCGACCATCAATTCCCCCATGGTCGGCACCTTTTACCGCAGCACCGGTCCTGGTGAAAAAGCCTTCGCCAGTATTGGCGACACGGTGGATGAAAACACCAATGTCTGCATCATCGAGGCCATGAAGGTCATGAACGAGATCAAGGCAGAGATACGCGGCACCATCGCCCGCATCTTGGTTGAGGATGGCAAGCCGGTGCAATACGGCCAGCCGCTGTTCGAGCTTAAAGCGTAGAGCGTGGAGCGAAGGGCAAAGAGTCCGATCAACAGAGACTCCACCGCTTCTTCATCCCACGCCGCTTGCGCCATACCTTCTCACCTCTCTGCCCTTAGCCCTTAGCTCTCCGCTCTAATGTTCAAGAAAATTCTCGTCGCCAACCGTGGTGAAATCGCCCTGCGCGTCATCCGTGCCTGCAAAGAACTCGATGTCAAAACCGTCGCCGTCTATTCCGAAGCCGATGTCGATTCCATGCACGTTCACCTCGCTGACGAGGCCATCTGCATCGGCCCCGGTCCCAGCAGTGAGAGCTACCTGAAAATCAGCCGCATCATCAGTGCCGCTGAAATTGCCAACGTGGATGCCATCCATCCTGGTTATGGCTTCCTGTCGGAGAAAGCGGAGTTCGCCGAAATCTGCCAGAAGTGCAAAATCAAGTTCATCGGCCCCTCCGCCCGCGTCATCAGCATGATGGGCGACAAGAACGTGGCACGCGAAACGGCGTTGAAGGCAGGCATGCCCATCACCCCCGGTTCTGACGGCATCATCCAAAATGAGGAAGAGGCCATCAAGTGGGCGCGCAAAATCGGCTATCCCGTCATGGTCAAAGCCACCGCTGGCGGCGGCGGTCGTGGCATGCGCCCCGTGTTGAATGAGGCCACCCTCCTCTCCAGCTTCCAGGCCGCTTCCTTGGAAGCCCTGAAATGCTTTGGCGACGGTGCCATGTACATGGAAAAGCTCGTCGAAAAGCCTCATCACATCGAATTCCAAATCGTTGCCGACAGCCTCGGCAACGTCGTCCATCTCGGCGAGCGCGACTGCTCCATGCAGCGCCGCAACCAGAAGATCATCGAGGAGTGCCCCAGCCCCAAGATCACTCCCAAAATGCGCAAGCGTATGGGTGATGCTGCGGTGAAGCTCTGCAAGGAGATCGGCTACGAGAACTGCGGCACGATCGAGTTCCTCGTCGATAACAAGTGCGAGAATTTCTACTTCATGGAGATGAACACCCGCATCCAGGTGGAGCATCCCATCACGGAGGAGGTCTATGGCTGCGATTTGATCAAGGAGCAGATCCGCATCGCCGCCGGCCTGCCGCTGTCCGAGCACGTCATCAAGGCCCAGCCGCGCGGCCACGCAATCGAGTGCCGTATCAATGCCGAAGACCCTGCGCGCAACTTCGCCCCCAGCCCCG
>JBDNIB010000675.1:0-5581 GCA_041688535.1 Prosthecobacter sp. | reverse complement strand
TCGACGGATGAAGACGAGATCATGCCACCGCCGGAGTCGCACAAGACGTTGAAGCCAGAACAGATCGCGATGGTGAAGCAGTGGATCGCCCAAGGTGCGCCGTGGCAGCCGCATTGGTCGTTGATTCAGCCGGAGAAAGCGGATCAGCCGCAGGTGAAAGACTCGGCCTGGGTCAAGACGCCCGTGGATCGTTTCATCCTCGCCAAGCTCGAAGCTGCGGGCCTCAAACCCGCCGCGCAGGCCGATGCGCACGCGCTAATCCGGCGGGTGAGCCTGGACCTCACCGGCCTACCGCCTTCACCAGAGCTTGTGGCGCGTTATTTGGACAAGAACGATCCGTCCCATCTGTCGGATCAGTCCTATCTAGCTCTCGTTGACGAACTCCTCAAATCTCCGACCTACGGCGAGCACCGCGCACGCTACTGGCTGGATGCCGCACGCTACGCCGACACGCATGGCCTGCACTTTGACAAAGAGCGCGAGATCTGGCCCTACCGCGACTGGGTGGTGAGTGCCTTCAATCGCAACGAACCTTTTGATCAGTTCACCGTCGAACAGATCGCTGGCGACCTGCTGCCGAAGCCGACCGACGACCAACTCATCGCCACCGGCTTCCAGCGCTGCAACATCACCACGAACGAAGGCGGCACGATTGATGAAGAAAATCTCGCCAACTACGCCAGCGACCGCGTCCAGACGCTTGGCTGGGTTTACATGGGCCTCACCACGAATTGCTCGCAGTGTCACGATCACAAATTCGATCCCATCACGCAGCGCGATTACTACTCGCTGGCCGCGTTCTTCCGCAACACGACGCAGAAGCCCAAGGACGGCAACGTGAAGGACGGTCTCGGGCCGATTCTCGTTTTGCCGACCGACAAAGACCGTCCGCGCTGGAACGCCCTGCCCGCCGAGATCGCCACCGCGAAAACGAAACAGGATGATTCGCGCAAAGCCGCGAAGGCACCATTTGATCAATGGCTCGCGAGCGCGAAGCCTGAGGACCTCGACAAGGATGTGCCCACCAAGGGCATGGTAGCGCATGTGCCACTCGATGAAGGCGCAGGCAGCGAGGTGACCGGCGTCTGCGGCAGCACGAAGACCTTTAAGGCGGTCGGCGAAGTGACCTGGAAGCCCGATGGCAAGCTCGGCCCCGCGCCCGTGATGAAACCCGGCGGCACCTTTGAGATCGGCGACGTGGGCGATTACGAAAAGGATCACGCCTTCAGCTATGGGGCCTGGGTTCGCGCCGGACGCGCCGGTGTCTTCGGCGGCATCCTCGCCCGCATGGACGAGAAGAACGACTATCGTGGCTGGGACCTCTGGCAGAACGACAACAAGCTCGCTGTCCACATCGTTAGCAAATGGCCCGATGACGCACTGAAAATCAGCACCGCCAAACCCGCGCTGCGCCCCGGCGTGTGGCAGCATGTGTTCGTCACCTATGATGGCAAGGGCAAGGCAGGCGGCGTGCGCATCTTCGTCAACGGCGAGGAAGCTCCGGTCAAAGCGGAAACAAACGCGCTCAAAGGCAGTATCAAAACGACAACGCCCACGCGCATCGGCCAGCGCAGCCACACGCAGCTCTTCACCGACGGCGGCGTGCAGGATGTGCGCATCTATGATCGCCAGCTCACAGCAGCCGAAGTGGCAGCGCTCTCCAACGTCGGCCCGCTCCAGACGATGCTCGCGGCGAAAAAACGCGGTGTGAAGCAGCAAGAAGCGTTGTTTGAGCACTACGTCGTCACTCGCGATGCGCCCTATCAGTCCGCTTTGGCGCAAAGCACGAAGCTCACCAAGGAGCAAGATGCCATCAAGGCTCGCAGCCCGCTCACGCACATCCAGGAGGAGCGCACGGATGCCAAACCGATGGCGAATGTCCTCATGCGCGGTCAATACGACAAGGTCGGTGAAGAGGTCGCCGCCGCCGTGCCGGTCGCCCTCGGCAAACTGCCTGCCGACGCGCCGAAGAACCGCCTCGGCCTCGCGAAATGGCTCGTCAGTGCCGAGAATCCACTCACCGCGCGTGTCACGGTCAATCGCTTCTGGCAGGAACTGTTCGGCACCGGTTTGGTGGAGACGAGCGAGGATTTCGGCATCATGGGCAGCCCGCCCACGCACCCTGAACTGCTCGACTGGCTCGCTGTCGAGTTCCGCGAGAGCGGCTGGGATGTGAAGCGCTTCTACAAGCTACTCGTCACCTCCGCTGCCTATCGTCAGGCCGCCATCCTCACGCCAGAGAAGATCGAAAAAGATCAGGACAACGCCCTGCTCAGCCGCGCTCCGCGTTTCCGCATGGATGCCGAGATGATCCGCGACTACGCCCTCGCCGTCAGCGAAAGCTTGTCCCCAAAAATGGGCGGCCCCGGCACCATGCCGTATCAGCCCGTGAACGTCTGGGAAGTCGTCGGCATGGGCACGGAGAAATACACGCAGGACAACGGTGAGAACCTCTACCGCCGCACGATTTACAACTTCTGGAAGCGCACCGCCCCATCGCCGAACATGGAGGTCTTCAACGCCCCCACGCGTGAAGTAAGCTGCGTCCGCCGCGACCGCACCAACACGCCGCTGCAAGCGCTCGTCACGATGAACGATCCGCAGTTCATCGAAGCCGCCCGCAACCTCGCCCAGCACACCTTGAACAAGGTCCAAGGCGACGACACCGCGAAGTTCACCTTCATCGCCGAGCGCCTCCTCTCCCGTCCGCTTAAGGCGCAGGAAAAACCCATTCTCACTGCCAGCCTCGCCGACCTGCGCAAATACTACACCACCAGCGCCGCCGATGCCGAAGCGCTACTCGCCGTCGGCGAATCCAAAGCCGACGCCAAGCTCCCCAAAACCGAACTCGCCGCCTGGACGATGCTTTGCAACGAGCTCATGAATTTGGACGAAGTACTGAACAAGTGATACACTCGCCGCCATGAAAACTGCCAACTTGGAAGACCTCAAGCGCGACATGAGCCAACTCGACACCTTGGTTTATGGTCACGAAAGCATTCACCTCTTGAGCAAGGGAGCAGCCGTGGCGGTGCTCACGCCCATCCCGCCACCGAAAAGCCCCCAGTCTGTTCAGTGGCCTGACTTCGCCGCACGCCAGCGTAAGATCTTCGGGGATCGTGTTCTGCCTGCGGGGACAATCCAGTCACTCATCGATGAAGACAGAGGGGAGAGGTGATGATTTACGCTGACACCGGCTTTCTAGTCTCGCTGTATTTGCAGGAGTCCACTTCCGCCGAGGCGATCGCGGTTTACTCGTCATTGACCACTCCTGTCAAGCTCACGAACATCAACCGCCTGGAGTTTGAGAATGCCATTCACCGCGCCGTGTTTCAAACACGCATCACTGCGGCAGAGTCGGCAATACTGCTCAGTGATTTCGATCTCGACATCCGCAACGGCGTTTATGGTGAGTCGGGCCTCGACACCGACGCCATGTTCATCGAAGCGTCCACGCTCTCAGCCAGACACACCCCAGTCATGGGTACCCGCACCTTGGATCTGATGCACGTCGCTGCTGCAGACATGCTCATGTGTCAGGTTATCTTGAGCTTCGACAAACGCCAGCGTCAATCAGCCACCGCACTCGGCATGCAGGTACTGCCCACGCCATGACCCACCCAGGTCCATATCCCTTTCCCGGAATGAACCCCTACTTCGAGGAGCAGTGGTTCCAGGTGCATCCGTGCATGATAGCAGCCTCGCTGTCGCGCTTGCAGCGACAGATGCCGCCGGACCTGCGGGTTTCCATTGAGCAAGGCATGAAAATCTCCACACGCTTCACGGACGACAAGGGAATCCAGCCTGATGTGAGTGTCTGGAAGGTGCGTGAGGACACGCTGCTGGCCTCTGCCCCGCCTAATTTCGCCCCGCCAATCGTTCGCGATGTGACCGCACCAAAACCTCGGCATCTTACGATCCGAGAAGCCGCAGGTGAACTGGTGACAGTGATCGAGTTTCTCAGCCCGACGAACAAGCATGGCGGTGGTGCTCTTGCGTATCTTCAAAAGCGACTGGGCCTCATCGATTCGGGCATCAATCTCGTTGAAGTCGATCTGGTTCGAAAATGGGGACTCGCGCTCCTCCAGTTTGAAGACGACGGCATGGCCGACTCGATCCGCTTGGATGATGGCCGCTTGCCACCTCATGCCACGACTGTTTTTCGCGCTGAACTGCCACTCCAGCGCGAGCTTTATCGCGTCGTTTATCAACAGCCGCTCCCTGCCATCCGCGTTCCACTCCGTCCTGATGATCAGGATATTTGGCTCAATCTCCAGGAACTCGCCGAGCAGTGCCAAATCGACTGCGCCTTCGACAAATCCACCGATTACTCCAAAAATCCAGAACCTATGCTTGCACCTGAAGACGACGCCTGGCTCGATCAGCATCTCAAATCCAAAGGACTCCGCTAACTCTTACCGATCACCCCTATGTCACTCCTCCAAGAATGGGACACCTACCAAACCCGCCGCCAACTCTTCGCACGCGGAAAAAACGTGCTCGGCGGCGCAGCCCTGGCATCGCTGCTCGGCGAGTCGCTCGCGAATGCGTCGAACGACACCGCTCTAGGCCCGCACTTTGCGCCGAAGGCGAAGCGCGTGATCTACCTGCACATGGTCGGCGGGCCTTCGCAGATGGACTTGTTCGACTACAAGCCCGGCATGCAGGCATTTTATGACAAGGACCTGCCAGAGAGCATCCGCAACGGCCAGCGACTCACCACGATGACCAGTGGGCAGGCGCGCTTCCCGATTGCTCCTTCGAAGTTCAACTTCGCGCAGCGCGGCCAGTGCGGCATGTGGATGAACTCCGATCTCCTGCCATTCCTCGGCCAAAACGCCGATGACATCTGCTGGATGCGCTCGCTGCACACCGAAGCGATCAATCACGAGCCCGCCATCTGCGCCATGCAGACCGGCAATCAGATCACCGGGCGTCCCTGCCTCGGCTCCTGGGCCTCGTATGGCCTCGGCTCGATGAACTCGAACCTGCCCACCTTCGTCGTGCTCATTGCCACGCCGACAAATCGTGAGCAGGAGCAGGCCATCTCGTCGCGTCTCTGGTCCAACGGCTACCTGCCTGGCGAGCACGCGGGCGTTTCCTTCCGCAGCAAGGGCGATCCCATCCTCTTCATCAACAATCCACCCGGCGTGCCCGACAGCGTGCGCAAGCGCACCATCGACGGCCTCAACGCGCTCAACGAGATCAACTACAATCAAGTCGGCGATCCCGAAACGCATACGCGCATCCAGCAGTATGAGATGGCCTTCCGCATGCAGGCCAGCGTGCCGGAGCTGACCGACATCAACAGCGAGCCTGAGCACATCTTCAAACTCTACGGCGACGAAGCGAAGAAGCCCGGCACCTTTGCCAACAGCGTCCTCATGGCCCGCCGCCTCGCCGAACGCGGCGTGCGCTTCACTCAAATTTACCTCAACAACTGGGACCATCACAGCAACGTCGGCGGTCGCATGCCATCGCAATGCAAAGACGTGGATCAGGCCTGCCACGCACTGATCACCGATCTCAAGCAGCGCGGCATGTTTGACGACACGCTCATCGTCTTCAGCGGTGAATTTGG
>JBDNIB010000674.1:0-5494 GCA_041688535.1 Prosthecobacter sp. | reverse complement strand
TGCGGCGGTGAGCTTTTCGTTCGGACTGACGGACTTGGTTTCGGCGGCAAACAGCGGTGCAGGCAACGAGACGGCGGCAGCAGCCATGAGGGAGTCTTCGAAGAAACGGCGGCGGGTGGAGGTGAGCATGGTAGAAGAGATACGGAGGCAGTAGAGACGTTTTGCCATCCGATGACACGTTCGCTGATCCTGAGAGTTGCCATTCCTGCGCTGCATGGCAGTCTGCTGTCATGAACGACACTAGCCCCCAAGCGGATGCCATGCGCCTGCGTGTACTCCAGGCGATGCCGCCGACACGACGTCTGAGCCTCGCGCTTGGGTGGAGTCAGGCGGTGCGGGATCTGACCCGAAGCTCCTTGCGCCAACAACATCCCGCGTTGCCGCCGCAGGCCATGAGTCGTCTGCTAGCTGACCGTTTGCTTGGCAAAGAACTCGCGCTCAAGGCCTACGGACCGCCACAGAACCATGGATGACACGCTGCGAGCTGCCCTGGCTGCTGCCGCTGAGCTGGAAAAGCTCGGGGTGCGCTGGTTTCTCGGCGGATCGCTGGCGAGTTCGATTCACGGTGTGCCGCGAGCGACCTTTGACGCGGACATCATGGCGGATATCCGCCCGCCGCATGTGCGCCCGTTTTTGCGCGCCCTGGGTGATGGCTGGTATGCTGACGAAGGTGCCATTCAAGATGCGATCCGTGAACGTTCTTCGTTCAATCTGATCCACCTCGCCACAGCGATGAAGGTGGATGTCTTTGTTCCCAAGCTTAGGCGGTTCGATGGCGGCGAGTTTGCCCGCTCTCAGCGCATCACGCTGGAGGGAACGGACTTCGAGGTCCGCATCTGCTGTGCCGAGGACATAGTGATTGCCAAGCTGGAGTGGTATCGCCTCGGCGGAGAGGATTCGGAGCGCCAGTGGGGCGATATCCTCGGCGTGTTGAAGCTGAATGTTGGCAAGCTCGATCTCGATTTGCTTCGAGACAATGCGGCTGAACTTGGCGTGACCGATTTGCTGGAGAAGGCCTTGGCAGATTGCTGACTACAAGTGCCATCAAAGAGTAATCGTCAACTCCGCCAAATAAATCGCGGTGATCGTCTTGCCTGCTTCGTCCTTCTCGTGGCTCGAATAGTAGGACACCAGCGCGCGGGTGGGTGAGAGCTCGACAAAGCCGGGGTAGGAGTTGTCGCCGCCGCTGGGGAGCTCGGCGAACTCCTGGAAGCGGTCGCAGATGAGCCAGCCGAACGCGGTTTTTGCCCCTCGGTCTTTGGTTTGGTTGCGGCCGGCCACGAGGATGTGTCCGCCCCATTTCACCAGCAGGGGGCCGCCGACGAAACGGTCGAGCGGGCGGCGTGTCCAGTCGGTGTAGGGCGGTTTCGCGCTGACCAGCATGGAGGGGCCGCCAGCGTTGCGGTCCAATGCCAGCACGCTGCCGTCGTTCTCGAAGAGGAAGGCCGTTTCGTTGCCGCCTGCTTCCTGAAAGTAGGCGCGCTTCTTCCAGATGAGGCCGTCGTCACTTTCCAGCATGAGTGACTGGACTTTGCCGCCTGCGCCGTGCGGCCCGATTGCGAACTCCGGATTGCGGCGGCCACAGAGGAAAGCTTTGCCGCCAAATGATGCCGCGCGCCAGATGTAGAAACCGAAGGTGCCCTCCAGCATGATCGGCGCACTCCACACCGTACCATCCGCTGATGACACGCCATAGCCGAGGTGCTTGTTCATGTCGTAGTCCGCACGTTCGATCTTACCTGGGCCGCTGTACCAGGTGCCGGTGTACCAGGTGCCGGTGTAAACGAAGAGGCGGTCCTTGAAGACGAGGAAGTGCGGATCGCGCGTGTCGCGGTCTTTGACGGAGAAACGATGCACCTGTTGCCAGGTTGCGCCTTCATCGCCGCTGCGCATGATGATGACTGAAGCGGTGTTGAACACCATGTGGCCGTCGGGACAACTGCGGAAGGTCAGGTAAAGCTGATCGCGGAAGCGGACGAGGTCGGTGAAGGCGTTGTGCTCGCCGTTGTGGAAGACGCGGCGGATGTTCGACACGGTGACGGCGGGCGGCTCTGCCGCGAATGACGAATGGGATAGGACCAGGGCTGCGATTGCGAGGAAGGCTTTCATTCGATGTGAGAGGTTGAGTGTTCGATGTTCAAGCCAGCAGGCCCTTCACCACCTCGCCATGCACGTCGGTGAGGCGGAAATCGCGGCCTTGGAAGCGGTAGGTGAGCTTGGTGTGGTCCATGCCGAAGAGATGCAGGATGGTGGCGTGGAAGTCGTGCATGGAGACGGGATCACGCGCGACGTGCCAGGCGAAGTCGTCGGTCTCGCCATAGACCAGACCGCCCTTGATGCCGCCACCGGCCATCCACAGGCGGAAGGCGGCGGGATGGTGGTCGCGGCCGGTGATGGATTTGTTGCCGGGGCGGTTTTCACCCAGCGCGGTGCGGCCGAACTCGCTGCCCCAGACGACGAGCGTGGTGTCGAGCAGGCCGCGCTGTTTGAGGTCCTTCAGCAGCGCGGCGATGGGCTGATCGACCATCTGGCAATTGTGCGCGAGCTGTGCGTCGAGAGCACTGTGGTGGTCCCACGAGGCGTGGATGACATTCACGAAGCGCACGCCGCGCTCCACCATGCGCCGCGCATTCAGGCAGTGCCGCGAGAAAATCTGATAGTTGCCGATGCCGCCGAGGTTGCTCTTGATCGGCGGTTCGTCACGATCAATGCCATAGGCGTCGAGCGTGGCCTGCGATTCGCCGCTGATGTCCACTAGCTCAGGCGCGGCGCTTTGCATGCGGAAGGCCAGCTCGTAGCTGTTGATGCGCGCGGCGATTTCGGGGTCGCCGATGTGCTTGTGCTGGAGTTTGTTCAGGTCGTTCAGCGCACTGATGCTGGCCGATTGCATCGCCGACGTGATGCCATCGGGGTTCGCGAGATTCAGCACGGGCGAGGCACCGTTGCGAAACATCACGCCGCCATACGACGAGGGCAGAAAGCCGCTCGACCACGTCGAGCTGCCGCCGGGCAGGCCGCGCCCCTTGCTGACCATGACGACATACGAAGGCAGCTCCTGCGAGGCGTTGCCGAGACCGTAGGTCAGCCACGAGCCCATGCTGGGCCGTCCCAGCAGCGGTGCGCCGCAGTTCAGCATGAGCTGGCCGGGCAGGTGGTTGAACTGCGTCGTATGCATCGAGCGAATGAGCGCGATGTCATCCGCACAGGTCGCGATGTGCGGCAGCAGGTCGCTGATGTCCATGCCGCACTGGCCGTGCTTTTTGAACACGCGCTTCGTGCCCATCACCGTGGCAGTTTCCTTTTGCAGAAAGGCGAATTTCGCGTCGCCCACGATGGAATCCGGCAGCGGCTGGCCGTCATACTTGTTCAGCAGCGGCTTCGGATCAAAGAGGTCCATCTGGCTCGGGCCGCCTTCGAGAAAGATGAAGATGCAGCGCTCCGCCTTCGGCGCGAAATGCGGCCTCCGCGTGGCCAGTGGGTTCACCTCACCCGCCAGCAGCCCGTCCTGCCCCAGCAAGCTCGCCAGCGCGAGCCCGCCCAGGCCGGACGAACTCGTGGCGAGGAAATCGCGGCGGGTTTGCGTGATGTATTCCTGCGGAGACATGCGACTCAGGCCAACTCTTTGATCGGCATGTGCTCGTTATCGACCAGGTAATGTGGACGTCCGGAGAAGTCCGACACCGTGCTGGTGTGAGGATTGATGCCCAAGTTGTTGTAAAGCGTGGCAAAGATTTCCTGGAAGTGCACAGGTCGGTCTGAGGCTTCACCTCCGAGCCTGTCGGTGGCTCCGATGACTTGGCCGTTTCTCATGCCACCACCGGCGAGCAATGCGCACGAGACGTTGGGCCAGTGATCGCGGCCACCTTTGTTATTGATGAGCGGCGTGCGGCCAAATTCGCCCCAGGCGAGCACCGTCACATCTTTGTCCATGCCACGCTCGTGCAGGTCTTGCACGAGAGCGGTGATCGCCTGATCAAAGTCGGGTAGATTGGCCTGCGCATTCTTGAAATTCTCGCCATGCCAGTCCCAGAAGCTGTAGCTCAGCGTCACCACCCGCACGCCGGCTTCGACCAAGCGGCGTGCCAACAGAAACTGCTCGTTGAGTCGCGGCGCAGCATCGCCCTGAATCTTGTCGGTGCCCTTGCCGTAGCGTTCGCGCAGCTTGGGAGATTCTTTGGCAAGATCGAGCGCATCAACGAGGCGCGAAGATGTCAGGATGCCGTAGGCCTGCTGCCTGAAGACATCCATACCCGCCATCGTCGCCGAGGCATCGGTCTCGCGTCGAAACGAGTCGAAGGAAGCAAGTAGCCCACGCCGATCTCCCAAACGCTCCAGCGTCACACCATTGAGCGACATGTCCTCTTTCCCTCGCTCCAATGGCATGAAGGGCGCGTGCGCCACGCCGAGAAAGCTCGGACGCCCTTGGTTGTAAGGCGTGTGCTTCATCTGCTGCGAGAGATTCACATAACCGGGCACCGTGGGGGCTCCACCTTTGAGTTTTGACACCACGCTGCCGATCTCCGGCCATCCGCCGGGAGGTGCGTTGTTGCTGAGGCGACCTGTCACGCATTGAAAGCTTTCGTGTCGGTCTTTGGCTCCAACGACACTGCGAATAAAACTGAATTTGTCCGCCATCTTCGCCATACGCGGCAGGTGCTCGCAGATCTGGATGCCCGAAACATTGGTGCCGATGGGAGTGAACGGTCCACGCACCTCTGAAGGCGCGTTCGTCTTGATGTCATACATGTCCTGATGCGGCGGGCCGCCGGGCAGATACACAAGGATGAGCGCCTTCTGTGATTTCCCCAAGCCCTGCTCCGATTCGGCCCGCAGGAGTTCTGGAAAACTCAGTCCGCCCAGTCCCAGTCCGCCGATGCGCAGGAAAGAGCGGCGCGAGACGCCGTCGCAGCATGAGTTGACAGACTGTTTGGAGAAGAGGGTGAGCATGGAGTGTCTAAACGGGTAACGGGAGGAAGGTGTTGCGGCAGCGGGGCATGAGTAACGAGTTATTCACGATTGATAAACTCGTCCAAGTTCATCAGGACTCGAGCGACGGCGACGAGCGTGGCGGCTTCGACTTTTTCAGCAGCGCCGATGGTGCGGTCGATCATGCCGAGCACTTTGAGAGCCGCAGATCCTTCAGCTTGCACTCGGGTTTTCTGTTCGGTGTGGAAAGCAGCGAGACGCTGAAGTTCTTCCGTGCGTGGCGTGCGATTGAGCGTCACTTCAAACAATCGCCGCAAGCGCTTACTCGTGTCTTGAGATGTCTCTCGCATCACGCGCAAAGCGAGCGCCTGCGCGGCTTCGACGAAGACGGGGTCATTCATCATCGTGAGAGCCTGCAACGGCGTGTTGCTGCGGTCGCGGCGCACGCAGGCGTCGGTGGCATCCGGCGCGTCGAAGATGGTGAGCATCGGGTAGAGGATGCTGCGCATGGTGAGGATGTAGAGACCGCGGCGGTAGCGCTCGTGGCCCTGGCTGACCTCCCATTTCA
>JBDNIB010000673.1:0-1563 GCA_041688535.1 Prosthecobacter sp. | reverse complement strand
GGGCCTCGTCGAGGATGACGAAGTCGCGGGGGTAGAGGAAATTGCAGTCCTCGTTGCTGGTTTCGTCGGCGGAGGCGAGCAGGGTGAAGAACAGTGTGTGATTCAGCACGACGACGTCTGCCTGCTCCATGCGGCGGCGCACGTCCTGATACCAACAGCGGCTGCCGGGCGGGCAACGGCGCGGCGTGCAGGCATGCGGCTCGCTGCACACCAGCGACCAGACGCGGGCGCTGGGGGTGAAATCGAGGTCGCTCAGCGTGCCGTCCTCAGTTTCGGCTAGCCAGTCGAGCAGCAGCTTCAATTCGCCGGCTTCCGAGGTGGAAAACAGGTCGCCGGACTCGTTCAGAGCGCGTTTGAGGCGGGTGGGGCAGATGTAGTTGCCACGGCCTTTGAGAATCTCCGCATGGAAGTCGCCGACGAGCTGTTTGACGATGGGAATGTCCTTCGTGATGAGCTGCTCCTGCAGATTGATCGTGTGCGTGCAGATGATGGCCTTGCGCTTCTGCTCCAGCGCAAAGGTGACGGCGGGCACGAGGTAGGCGAGCGATTTGCCGACGCCGGTGGCGGCCTCGCAGACGAAAGCGTGATTGCCATCGAGCGCCGCACCGACCAGCTCCGCCATGCGCTGCTGCTGCGGACGATATTCGAACTGCGGGGATTCGGCCATCTTCCCGTCGTTGGAGAAGGCGTGATGCATGCGCGGCGCGAGTGGCGGCCGGGAAATGCGGCCTGCCACTCCTTCTTCATGATCTTCGGCGACGTGAAACATGCGGGCGGTGATAGCAGAGAGCGCAGGGCAGAGGGCAACAGAGTTTTTGCGCGCAGTGACTTTTCACCTGCTCAAGCTGCGAGATAGCCGGAACATTGTGCGTTTTGAACCGCCACGATGAAACCAGCTCTTTTTTCCCGTCGCCGTGCAGTGCTGCACATGGTGACGAAGCACCAGGATGGCAGCTTCAAAGTGGGCTGATTACTTGTAGCCGGTGACCATGGCGCAGGGCACGTCATTGCGCTTGCCCTGATCGGTTTGGTGAATGGCGATCATGTACATGCCGGTTTTTTTCGGCTTGTAGAAAAGCACGAGACCCCAGCCGTCGAGAACGGGGAGGATTTCACCGACGGGTTTGCCTTCGAGATCGAGCACGGCGGCAGTGATGTGGACGCCTGATTTGCGCGGCACGGCGATGCAGAAGCAGTACTCATTTCCTTTGTAGAGCTGCATGCGCAGCGCCTTGCCGGTCTTCACGCCGAGTTCCTTCGTCCAGGATTCGGCACGGATGTTGAAGCCTTCGGCCTCCTGGTCGTAGGCCAGGGCATGAGCGGCCTTGTCAGCGTCTTCCTTGTCATCGGCCTGCACAGGCGGCGTGAGCACCAGCAGGGTGAAGAAAGCGGTGAGGAGGAGGGGGATGTTGGAGGCAGGAAAGCGCATGACACAAGGAGCGTGGTGAATCACAGTCACATGCGATCATAGCCGTTGCATCAGGAAAATCCCAAGTTTCTGTTCCAATGGCCCGTGATTGACTGCATAGTCACGCCCCTCTCACCCCCCCCACCCTCTCTTTT
>JBDNIB010000672.1:0-5061 GCA_041688535.1 Prosthecobacter sp. | reverse complement strand
CTCGGCCCCATCGCGGCGCTTGCTCTCATCGGCTGCCTCCATGAAGGCGTAGATTTCCAGCGTCTCGTCGGGCGAAACGGGTGCCACGCCAGTGCGGAAGAAATGCACGGCGGAGAACAGCAGCGGATCGTAGCCGTCGTAGGTGCCGATGGCGGCCTCGCCCTTGTCACCGACGGCTTTGCCGCCGTAGCCCTTCGCTTCGGTGAAGGTGCCGGTGCGGCCGCCGCTCCAGGTGCCGGTGACGGTGATCCTGTTGACCTTGGTCTTGGTGATTTCCTTGGTGGTCTTGTCCTCGGTGCTCACCTCCTCGACGATGGTGCTGCGTTTCACGCTCTGGCAGCCGGTGCCCATGACGGTGAAGAGCGATTCGACGCCGTGGATGCCATACCAGAACAGGTCCGGGTGGTGCTCCTCCAAACTGGCCGGGCTGGTGGTCTCCGCGTGCTTCACCGCACCGATGCTGCCGCCGCGCACTGCCTGCGTGCCTTTGCCAAAACGCAGGGAGGACGATGAGAACACCGGGATGCTCGCTTTCTTGGAGGCATCGAAAATTTTGATCGCATCCACCAGGGTGCCAGCGATCGGCTTGTCGATGAAGACTGGCTTGTGCGCCTCGATGCAGGGGAGGATCTGCTCAAGGTGGACGCGGCCGTCGTTGGACTCCAGGAACACGACATCCACTTTGTCGAGGAGGTCGTCGATGCTGGGGACGATCTCGACGCCGAGCGCCTTCACTTTCTCGACATATTCAGGCACGCGCTGGATGCTCGACTCGATGTCTTTTGACCCCTGCGCATACGCGGCGACGAGGCGCACGCCCATGACCTCCGGCTTTTGCGGCGTGGCGTTCAGGGTCTTGGTGAAGGCCAGCACATGCGAGGTGTCGAGACCGATGATGCCGGCGCGGATGTGCTGTGCGGAGGCGTTGAGGGAGAACAGCGCGGCAGCGCCAACGACGAGGAGAAAATGACGAATCATGGGCGATGACTACGCGGCGCTGAAGGTGATCTTACTTCGTGCCGATGCAGTACACCGCTTTCTCGCTGCGCAGGATCAGCAGGTCGCCGCTGACGGCGGGGGTGCCGTTGAACTGTGAATTGTCGCGGGCGAGGACGTTGTGGCCGAGCACCTCAAACTTGGGTTTAGCCGCAATGATGTACGTCCCGTTTTTGCGGGAGACGCACACCAGCTTGTCGCCAATGAGCACGGGCGAGGCGTAGAAGGGCTTGCCACCGCCCCCACGACGAGCACCACCGCTTTCGATCACCCGCTCGCGATACACATCCGCCCCGGTCTGTGCATTGATGCAGTTGGCGAAGCCTTGGTCGTTCACGACATAGAGGTGGCCGTCTTTGAGAATCGGCGTGGGGACGTAGGAACTGGTGTTGCTGCTCCACAGGATGGCGTCCGCGCCGAGATCGCCCTTGCCGCCGAGCTTGATGGCGGTGCTCCGCGTGGCGGGATAACCGCCGAAAACATACGCCACATCGCCGCCGGGAATGATGCTGGGGGAGACATTGCCGCTGAGGCCATGCGTGGCATACCAGCGCAGTTTGCCAGTCGCTGGATTCATGCCCCAGACCTCCTGTGGCACGGCGATGACGAGATCAGCCACGCCATCACGCTGAAACACGTTGGGCGTGCCGTAGGCCATGCCGAACTCGCCTGCGGCCTTCCAGATCTCTTTGCCGGTTTTTTTGTCGAGGCCGTAGATGGCCTGGCTTTCATCGCTGGCGTTCACAATGACCAGATCGCCCACGACGATCGGGCTGGCGGCTGAACCCCAGCGGGTGCGGCCGGAACTGGTGCCGCAGGAGGTCTGCCAGAGCTGTTTGCCTTGTATGTCGAAAGCCAGCGCCCCGCTTTTACCAAAGAACACATACACACGCTCGCCATCCGTCACCGGTGTGTGCGTGGCGTAGCCGTGCTCGGTGATGAAGCCCTGCCAGGGGTCTTCCGCAGCGGCGGAGGGCACCTGCGTGTCCCACAGCACTTTGCCATCGGCACGATTGAGGCAAATGAGATGCCGCATGAGTTGGTCCACATCGTTCGCGCCTTCCTTGTCGCCGTAACCGGTCCAGCAGGTGATGAAAACCTTGTCGCCAAACACAATCGGGCTCGAAGAACCCGGCCCCGGCATCTCCGCCTTCCATCGGATGTTTTCCGAGTCACTCCACTTCAGCGGGGCCGTTGACTCCGTCACGATCGCCGCCCCCGTGGGGCCAAGAAAACGCGGCCAATCGGTCGATGTGGCGGCGTGCAGCGTGGTGGTGGCAAATGCGAGGGCGAGCAGTGATTTCATGAACCAAGGCAAACCCGGTTTGCCGCAAAAAGTTACGCGGTGCGTTTCCACCACAGCACATAGCCGCTGAAAATCTGCAGTACGAGCGCGATGCAGGTGAACAGGGCGATCCAGCGCGTTGAGGTGCTGCCCACCGCGCCAGTGTGCAGCGAGAGCTGGAGATTGTGATAGCGCTGCATGAAGCCGCCCTCACGGGCGCTGTGAACCGCCAGCGCCTTGCCGCTGAACTGATCCACGAACACCACACTGCGTCCCGCAGGCGATCCGTCTTCTGGGAAAGCAAGTTGAATGCGGAAGGTGGCACGCGGGTTTGGCGGCGGCATCTCCACGGCAGCGGCCTGCGCACCCGGCAGGGCCGTCTCCGCAGCGTGAATCGCGGCATCCACATTAATGCGCAGGGCATTTGCCTGAGGCATCGGGGCTTGCGGCGAATTCGGATGCTCGCCATGCAGATGGCGCATGGTCAGGCCCGTGACGCAGATGATTAGCAGAAACAGGGAGGAATACAGGCCCGCCACGCTGTGCAGATCGAGATTGAAGCGGCGGAAATTCGCGCCTTGGCGGAATTTGAAAATGCGCAGCGGCCACCACAGCCACAAACCGCTCAGCGCGAGCCCCAGCGTGATCCAGGTCGCGACTTCGACGATCAAGCCACCCGTCGGACCGAGCATCAGGTTCACATGCAGCTTCACGAAGGTCTGCGACCACTGGTTCATGCGCGGACGCAGGTCGAGGATCTTCCCGGTGCCCGGATCGCAGTATGCTGCGCGATTGCCGCCAAACAGGATCAGTGCATCCAGCTCATCATGTGGCAGCCGGATGCCCTGCACCCGCATCTCGGGCTGTTTCTGGCTCAGTTCAGCGAGCGCCGCCGCCACTGGCGCACGATTTTCGACAGCCGTGGTCTGGGTCGGATAAAACTGCGGATTCAGCCAACGGTCCTGCGTCTCCTGAAACACCAGTACCCCGCCGGTGACCGCCGCAAACAAAATGACCAGACCAGCGATCACGCCCGCCCAGCGGTGTAACCAGAGAAGAATGCGGCGGAGTTTCATGGGGAGCAATGTGCCACACATCAACAGGCTTCCTGTCATGGAGTTGCGCTGGGAATGTATTTCAGGATAGTAACCCTCGTTCCATGCCTGCCCAATCGCGCATTCCATAGAGCCAGTAGCAGGAAGGCCAGTCTGGTTCTTGTCCGGGCGGGAGAAGCGCCAGCCAATCGGGAAGCTCGGAATTCTCAAAGGATACACCCTTCGAAATCATGCGTTCTACCAGGACATCACGGCCGCGACGGATCGCATCACAGAGCGCCTTGGCGTGCGTGGTGCCAGGTTGGAAACCGGGGTGTTCAAGGAGAGCGGTGGCGATCTTTTCGGCGTCTTCCTCGTTCTCCCCACGGTTGTTGTTAATGGCCCAGCTCAGGCCGGTGTGATGTTCGTTGTAACTACGTTCGAGTGTCCAGAGATGAAGATTGGGATCGGCACCGTGTTCGAGAGCCAAAACGATCCCAAATGACCAAGAGCGGAAAAGTGATGCTTCGAGAATCATGTCAATGAGCCGATGACTCACACGTTCCAGATCCGTGGTCCATTTGGTCTCAGATGTCCAGATACAGTCTGAAAGCGGTTCCATGCGTTCGATGGTGGCATTCAGGTGCTGACCACCGTTTTGAAGTGCCGCCATGAGCAGGTGCAGATCGTTACGGCGGATAGCATTGCACGCGATTTCGGCCACACTTTCCACGTTCAACTCGGCCTCGGGCAGATGTTGGATGATCCAGTCACGACCGTTCTCCAGATGATTTCTCAGTTGAGCGTCATGGACGGCGAAAGCAGTGGTGTCCATCGGTCCGAGATCAAAGGTGGCAGTTCCGTCGGACAGACCTGCGAGTAGAAATCCTCGCGCAGATGGACTCATGCGAGGCCATGCGCCTCGCATGAGATGCATGAGTTCCATGCGCCCGATCTGCCAGGCATGGCGTTCGATTTGGACGAGCCAATTGGCATCCACCAAGCCGGGATCACCAGTGACCGTTGTATTGACTGCTTTCGACTCGTCAACCAACCTCAGATTGATGCGCAACGCATACCATGCCAGCCAACCGCAGTGCAGCTAGCGGAACCAGCCTCGCGGGATTTCGGCAGGCTCCTCAGAGATACGTTTGAGCAGGTCTGACAGATTCTTCGCAGTCTCATCTGGGTGAGTGTTTTCATCATGCATGGCTCTGGATATTGCAGAGTGATGCAGAGTTGTGAAAGTGCATGATGCTCATATTCGGTAATGGATTGTTCTTCCGACTGTCGCGGAACGCAGCCATGAACGCCGCGTCTGCGGGCGCAGATGCCTGTTCGCGGCGTAGCAGGAGTACTTTGATGAAATAGCCGTGGGTGAAGACGAGAATGTTCGACTCGCGCCGTTCGCAGAGCCGGCGCTTCAAATCATCAATGCGGGCGATGAGATCGGCGAAGGACTTAGCTCCGCCGCCGTCGTTCCAGCGTGGATCGCAACGCTGCCAGTATTCGTGCGCAAACACGCCGCGTTCTGTTTCGGTGGTGCCGGCATACTTGAGTGAGTTCAGATAGGTGAACTCATGCACGGGCCATTCTTCCACGGGGATACTCGGAAAACGGGCGATCAGCGGAGCTGCGGTCTGCTGCGTGCGCAGGAAGGGTGAAACGATGATCAAATCGGGTGTGGCGTCGTATTGCACGGCGAATTCGGCGGCTTGTTGATGTCCGCGTGCGGTGAGTCGGAGG
>JBDNIB010000671.1:0-9816 GCA_041688535.1 Prosthecobacter sp. | reverse complement strand
GCACGGCCCGCAGCCGCCGCCCATCGCATCCAGCGATGTCGCCCATTGAATCCCCAGCCGCCATCCATGGCATCCCCATGAGGCCTCCATGCCACCCTGCGCAGACGCGCATGGCACCCCCTGGCGCTCCATCGGAGTTTCTCCGCCACTGGCAGACCTGCGCCCTCTGCCTGCGCTGCACCCGCTGTGCCGCCGATCCCGCCGCCACCTGCATGCTCTGCGCCGGCTGCCACCATTGCTGATCACCTCTTACCTCAAAAACTCCGCACCGCACTCCACGCCCCCTTTCGAGAACGAGCAGGAGGACGATCAGCCACCTCTCCAAGTCTCCCTATCTCCGCCATGTTCGACCCCACCCTCCCCGCTGAAAACAGCCCACCGCAAAGCGCCGTCATGCGCTCCCAGCTCACCTCCTTGAAGGCCCTCATCGACGCGCTCGCCGCCATCACCGCCGCGCAGGTGGATGGGGTGGTCACCGTGCCACCGGGCGATCCGGCGGGCGCCAGCGTCACGCTGAATGGCGGCACGCTGCACTTTTCCTTCAGTCTGCCGCAGGGTGGCGACGGCGCGGATGGCATGAACGGCAGCAACGGCAGTGATGGCGCACCCGGCCCGCAGGGTGGCGACGGCCCCCAGGGCCCGCCCTTTGCTCAGGCCGTGGTCGATGGCGTGAACACGCTGGACCCCTGGCAAAACGCCAGCGTGGACGTCTCCTACGACGGCAGCAACGTCCACTTCACCTTCAGCATCCCCCGTGGGAACGACGGTGCCAACGGCTCAGACGGCCAACCCGGCGAGGTCAGCAACCAGCAGCTCACCGACGCCATCGCTGGAACCGCGCAGAACCCCGCCGGTGTCTCCCCGCTCGGTTTCAGCATCAGTGATCCGCCCACCCAGAGCGAGGTGCAGGCCATCCTCGGCGCCTACAACACGCTGCTGGCCTCCCTGCAACGCTAAAACCTCCCGCCTTGTTCCACCCCTAATAGTATTCGCCAACCTGGCCTTTCCGGTTTAAACGCAGTTCTTACTCCCACCCGCTTTCTCGTATGACACGCACTCCCTGAACCCCTGATTTAATATGAAATCCATCCTCATTCTCAGCCTGACGGCATCGATGTTCATCAATGTGGCATCGGCGCAGTCCGTCAGTGTCCTCGGCCTGACCAAAACCCGGCACCATGACCAGACCACAGTGGGAACCACGACGCTGCATGAATACAGCATGCAGGGCTTTCTTGAAGGGGAGTCTCTTAGCGGCAGCTTTCCTTCGTCCTCGAACCGCTTTACCCGCACTGGCGGCGGCCCGTATGCCCTGATCTATGAAGATGGGTTCTGGGAATATAAGGTCTTCTTTCCCTCCAAGACCTTGCTCGATGCCGAGTTTCCCAACACGACCTACAATTTCCTCGTCGGCACCTCTCTGGCGGTGGTTCTCCCCTTCGGGGCTGACAGCTATCCGGTGCAGCCCGTGATCGCGCCTCCGCCGGGACGTGGAGTGGCGGCAGGCTGCTCATCAGCGCAGCCGCCGCCTCGGCTGGCTTCACGCTCACCAGCAACGTATCGAATGGCAACGGCCTCCTCTCTCTGGAGGTGTATTCCGACCTCGAAGACATCCTATATGAGGTTATCACCTCCAATCCGGGGTTCAACGAGTCTATCACTGGCTCCGTGCCGCCCGGCAGCCTGGATATAGGACTAGTCTATGAGGTTTACACGGAGTTTGATCAATCTACCGGCACCTCCTTGGCCGGACAGACCTGGGCCATGCCAGGAGCGCAGGGCTATACGCTTTTCAGCTCCAACACACGGTTTGAAATCGAGGTGGTGGCCGCGCCGACGGTGACATCCATCGCACCCACCAGCGGTGCCACCGCAGGCGGCACCAGCGTGACCATTACCGGCACCAATCTCAGCAGTGCCACTGGTGTGACCATCGGCGGTGTGGCCGCGACCAGCCTTTCCGCCAACACTGCCACGAGCATCACCTGTGTGACGCCAGCGGGGACGGCGGGCACTGCCAGCGTGGTGGTGACCACTCCGGGTGGAGCAAACATCGCCAACTCGCTGTTCACGTATCTGGCGGCCCCGACCGTGACGGCCATCTCTCCTGCGAGTGGCTCCACGGCGGGTGGCACGACGGTCATCCTCACCGGCACGAACTTCACCGGGGCGGCCGGCGTGACCATCGGCGGTGCGGCGGCGACGAATGTCATCGTGCTGAGCGCGACGAGCATCGCCTGCACGGCACCAGCGGGTGCGGCGGGAGCCAGAAGCGTCCTGGTGACGACCGGTGGTGGATCAAACGCGGCGAACTCGCTGTTCACCTATGCCGCCGGGACGGTGACGTAGTTCAATCTGATCGGCACGGCGGGTGCGGGTCTGCTGCCGGGCAACGAGCCTGGAGCGATCACCGGCGGCACGGGCGGGGAGATCGGCCCGGGTATCACCTTCGACACGGCGTCCATGACTTTGAGTGTCGTCGCGGGCTGGGGTAGCGCGCAGGGCTTCACGGATTTGACGAGTGCGTCCTCCGCCTCCCATATTCACGGGCCGACCGCCGCCAACAACGGCAGCGGCTTCACACAGACGGCGGGTGTTCTCTCCACCCTCACGCGCTCCAGCAGTCTGGCGACCGGCGGCACTTTCGCCCAGGGAGTAGTGCTCACGTCTCAACAGCAGACCGATCTTTTCAACGGCAAGGATTACATCAACATCCACACGACGAACAATGGCGGCGGCGCAGTGCGCGGCTTCCTCGTGCCAACACTCGCGCCCACCGTCACGACGCCGACCAGCGCGAGCATCACGACGATCACCGCCACGCTCGGCGGGAATGTCACCAGCGATGGGGGGGCACCGCCGATCACCGAGCGCGGTGTGGTGTACGCCGTCACCACCACCAACGCGGATCCCCTCATCGGAGGTGTCGGCGTCACCAAACTCGTGACTAGCGGCACCACCGGCGTGTTCACCGCCGCCGTGACCGGACTCACGGCGAACACAGGTTACTCCTTCAAAGCCTATGCCATCAACAGCACCGGCACGACGTACACTGCGCCCGTCGCGACCTTCAGCACGCTCAGTGTGCAGCAGGGCTGGAGGCAGCAGTTCTTCGGCACCACTGCGAACACCGGCAACGCGGCGGACACTGCCGATCCCGATGTGGATGGCATCGTGAACCTGCTGGAATACGCTACCGGTCTGAACCCGACCACGAGCAATAGCTTGGTCACACCAGCGGTCAAAAACGGCAGCAACCTTGAGTTTACCTACCCGCGCAGTGTGGCTGCCCAAAATGCCGGCACCACCTTCACTGTGGAATGGAGCGACACGCTCGCCGCCAATAGTTATAGCACCACGGGCGTGAGCGAGGTGGTGCTTTCGACGACCAGCGGCGTGCAGCAGGTGAAAGCCACCCTGCCTGCCGGATCCAATGGCCGACGCTTCGTGCGGCTGAAGGTCACGGCGGCACCGTGACCAAGCGGGGAATGCATGAGTGTTTGGTGAGAACCGTTTGCCGCGTGCGTTTCACTCTGACCTGACACCATGCGCACCGCCACCTTCCTCCTCCTCGCTGCTTCCGCCCTCGCCCAGACACCGCGTCCCGGTGTGAACTACGATGAAGCCAAGGTCGGCAACGACCCGCTGCCCGATTTGCAGCTCACCACCGCCGAGAATTGGACCAACCAGCGCCGCCCCGAAATCCTCAAGCTCTTTGAAGACCATGTGTTCGGCAAAACGCCCGCGAACATCGGCGCACCCAAGTTTGCAGTCACCAGCACCAAGGCGGACGCCCTCGGCGGCATCGCCACGCGCAAGATCATCCACCTCTCGCTGCCGAACCGCCCCGCATGGCAGGGCATGGACGTGATGCTCTATATCCCGAATCACGTCTCCGCGCCCGCAGGCTGCTTCGTCGGCCTCAGCTTCGGCGGCAATCAGGCGGTGAGCACGGAAACCGATGTGCCGATCTCCACGCGCTGGATGCGCGAGGGCAAGGACAAGGGCGTCGTCAACAATCGTGCCACGGCGGCATCACGCGGCACCTCCAGTAGCCGCTGGCCGCTGGCCATGATCCTCAAGCGCGGCTTCGCCGTTGCCACCAACTATTACGGCGACATTGAGCCCGACCATGCCGACGGCTGGAAGGACGGCCTGCGTGCCGCCGTGAGTCCCGATGGCGCGAACACCGTGTGGAAGAACGGCGACTGGGGTGCCATCGGCGCCTGGGCCTGGGGACTCAGCCGCGTGGTGGACTACCTCGAAACCGATAAGCTCATCGACACCAAACGACTCGCCGTCATCGGCCACTCACGCCTCGGCAAAACCTCCTTGTGGGCCGGGGCACAGGATCAGCGCTTCTCCTTCATCATCTCCAACGACTCTGGCGAAGGCGGTGCCGCACTCATGCGCCGCGACTACGGCGAGACCACCGCCATCATCACCAAAGCCTTCCCGCACTGGTTCACTCCAACGTATGCCAGCTACGCGGGCAACGCCGCCGCCTGCCCGATCGATCACCACATGCTCATCGCCCTCGCCGCCCCGCGTCCCATCTACATCGCCAGCGCGGTCGATGACCAGTGGGCCGATCCCAAAGGCGAGTTCCTCTCCGGCAAGTTCGCCAGCCCCGTCTATGCCCTGTTCGGCAAACAAGGCGTCATCGCCACGGAACATCCCGCCATCGACACTCCCGTGGGCGATTCCATCGGCTACCACGTCCGCAGCGGTAAACACGACGTCACCGACTACGACTGGACGCAGTATTTGAACTTTGCGGCTAGGCATTGGGCGAAGTAAGAAGGCGCTCAGCGCACATTGTCACTTGCCCATTTCACGAAGCCCGTGTGTCTTGCGGGGCATGCCCTCCAAAAAAGCATCTAAGGCGACGGTAAAACCTGCCAAAGCCCCCAAAAAGCTCAAGAAGACACCGTTCTGGATCGGCTTTGATCTGGGCGGCACCAAGATGATGGCCTCGGTGCTGGATAAGGATTACAACGTGCTCGGATCTGCCCGCAAGGCCACCAATGGCTCTGACGGTGCCGCCAAAGGCCGCAACAAAATCGTCAAGGCCATCCATGAGGCCATCGCTGACGCTGGGGTGGACCCCAAGGGCATTCAGGGCATTGGCATCGGCTGTCCTGGCTTGGTGAACCCGGCCAAAGGCATCCTCATCTTCGCCCCGAATCTCGGCTGGTCGAACATGGCGCTGCGCAAGCTCCTGCAGACTGAATTTAAAGCACCCGTGGTCGTGCTGAACGACGTGGATGCCGGCACGTATGGCGAGTATGTGCTCGGCGCTGGCAAGGGAGCGCGTTCACTGCTCGGCGTGTTTCCCGGCACCGGCGTGGGCGCCGGCTTCGTCTATGACGGTCGGCTCGTCATGGGCCGCGCCATTTCCGCGATGGAGCTGGGCAATCTCATGCTGCCCGGCACGCACATTGGCAGCCCGGTGTTCGGCACAGTCATGCTCGAAGACCTCACCAGCCGCCTCGCCGTCGCCTCACAGGTCGGCATTGACTGCTATTGCGGCCAACTTCCCGAACTCGACAAAAAAACCCAGGGCGCACTGCGCAGCATCCGCAGCAAGGCGCTGGCCGCGACGTTCCACAACGGCGAGGACGCAGCGATGGTCATGTTCCGCAATGCCATCGGCTATCTCGGCATGGGAGTGGCCATGGTCGTCAATCTGCTCGCTCCGGACCGCATCACTCTCGGTGGCGGCTTGGTGGAGGAACTGCCGGACCTCTACCTGAACCTACTCAAGGCAGAAGTCGAACGCTACGCCATCCCCGAACTCGCCAAAGGATTGAAATACTCTCTCGCCAAACTCGGCGGGCAGGCCGTCGCGGTGGGTTCAGTCGCCTGGCTGCGCAATGAGAACCCATAGCCACGGATGAGCGACCCACTTCCATCAGCACCCGCCACGCCACCCCCGGAGCATGCCGTCATTTATGTCGGCGCGGCCTCGATCTCCCTCGTCATCGGACGGAAGGATGAGAACGGACAGTTCACCCGCATCGAAAGCCTCGACAAGCCGCTGCCCGTGGCGCGTGACATTTTCCGCTCTGGCAGCATCACCCGCTCCACCGTGGACCAGGCGGCGGCGATCCTGCGCGACTACCTGAAGGCGATGCTCGAATACAGCATCCCCACCACGCAGTTGCGCCTATTCACCACCAACATCCTCGCCGAGGCCGGCAACCACGAGATTTTCCTCAACCGCCTCCAGGTTCACAGCGGCGTCGCTCCCAGCCTCATCGACGACGGCAACATGACCCGCCTCGTCTATCAGATCGCGCAGCGCCTGCTGCGGCGGAATCCCATGCTCGCCAAAGGCAGCACCTTCGTCTCCCACATCGGCCCTGGGAATACGCGGGCCATGTACTTCCAGCAGGGCCGCCTCGCCGCCTACAGCAACTACCGCCTCGGTATCTTCCGGGCGCGTGAGGCCGTCTCCTCCCCGAATGAGGAAACGCAGCAGCAGCTCATGCATCTGGAGGAGCACATCCGCGGCGTCGTGGATCACCTCGCGCAGGATTACTCGGCGGTGAAGATCGACCACCACGTCGCCATCGGCGCGGAGATCCAAAGCGTCGCCCCGCGCCTTGGCAAGGCACGCCATGGTGCCCACCGCGTGCTAGAGGATGATCTCGCCGCGCTCACGGACAAGCTCTCGCGTTTGAACCCCGATGAACTCGTGCGTGAGCTGCACGTCCACTACACCGGCGGGGAGGGCATCATTCCCTCGCTACAGACTAATCTCGCACTCGCCCGCCGCTTTGGGGATGAATCCCTCTGGGTGCCCGAAGGCGACTTCCACCTCGAGCTCATGCTCGATCTGATGACCTCCGGCTCGCGCACCGCCGTCTTCCAGGAAGAAGTCATGCAGGCCGCTTGCGAAATCGGCCTGCGCTACAAGACCGACCGCAAACACGCCGACCAAGTCGCCAAATTCTCCCGGCAGCTCTTCCGCGAGCTCCTGCATCTCCACAACCTGGACGCTAAATACGAGCTCATCCTCCGCGTCGCCGCCACGCTGCACGAAGTCGGTATGTTCGTCAGCCCGCGTGAGCACCACAAGCACAGCCTCTACATCCTGATGCACACGGAGATCTTCGGCCTCAGCACGCACGACCGCGTCATGGTCGCCCTGCTGGCCCGTTATCATCGTCGCTACAATCCTGAGCCAAACCACCCGCACTTCTCCGACCTCACCCGGGAGGAGCGCATGATCGTGCTCAAGCTCGCTGCCCTGCTGCGTCTGGCGGACGCGCTGGACCGCAGCCATGCGCAGCGCATCAAGTCTTTCCAGCTCCGCCCCGAAGGCTCCCGCCTCATCGTCCTCACCCAGGGCGCGAACGACACCACCGTGGAGCAGATCGCCATCGACTCCAAATGCGACCTCTTCCGCGAAATCTACGGCTATGAAATCACCCTCGCCCAATCCTGAACCACGCCCCGCACCGCCGAAGCTGCGCCTGACCGAGGAGCACTTCATCAATCGCGAGCTGAGCTGGCTGGCCTTCAACACCCGCGTGCTCGACGAGGCCGTGCGCAGCGATCTGCCCGTGCTGGAACGAGTGAAGTTCCTCGCCATCACCGCCGCGAACCTCGACGAGTTTTTCATGGTGCGCGTCGGTGCGCTGCAACTGCTACGCGAAAAAGGCCTGCGTGCGCGTGACAGCGCCGGTCTCACGCCCACCCAGCAGTGGGAGCAGATCCACAAGCAGGCCGCCGTCTTTGTCGCACGCCAGTACGACATCCGCCAGCAGCAGCTCCTGCCGTTGCTCAATGAAAAAGGCATCCGCCGTCTTGCCATCGGCAGCCTCACGCCCGCCCAGCGCACGCAGTTGCGCGAGTACTTCGCGGAGCACATATTCCCCGTGCTTTCCCCCGTCGCCGTCGATGACGCCGGTGCCAGCGCCGCCATTCCTGCGCTGCAAATCATCCTGCTGTGCAGTGTGACCGCTGGTGACAACGGTCACCAAGAAACCCGCCACGTTCTGCTTCCGCTGCCCGCCAATCTGCCGCGTCACGTCACCGTGCCCGACCCCGAGGGCGGCCAGCACCTCTATGTGAACCTGGAGGACGTCGTCACCCTCTTCATCGGCGAGTTCTTCCCCGCTGAAAAAGTCTCTGCCCCTGCCCGCTTCCGCGTCAGCCGCAATACCGACATCAGCGTCGATGACGAAGGTGCCTTCGACCTCGCCAGCGAGATGGAGGAAGTCTTGGAGAAACGGCTCAAAACCCCTGCTATCCGCATCGAGATCGAAACCGGTGCCTCGCGCGAACACACCCGTATCATCCGCGACCTTTGCGGCGCCAAAACCGCCCAGGTGTACGACATCCCTGGCGAGCTAGATCTGCGCTCCTGCTTTCAGATCGCCGGCCTCTCCGGTTTTGAAAAGCTCAAGGTCGAACCTTGGGACAATCACCCCTCTACCGCCATCACCCCCGGCGAGAGCATCTTCGACGCCATCAAACGCGGCGACATCCTGCTCCACCACCCGTATGAGAGCTTCGATCCCGTGCTCGCGCTCGTCGAGGAGGCCGCCGCTGACCCGAACGTCATCGCCATCAAGCAGATCCTCTACCGCACCGCGAAAAACAGCCGCATCATCTCCGCGCTCATTCGCGCCGCGCAGGCGGGCAAGCACGTTACCGTGTTGGTCGAGCTGAAGGCCCGCTTCGACGAAGCGCGCAACCTTGAACGTGCCGCCGAACTCATCAACGCCGGTGCCCAGATCATTTACGGCGTCGCCGGATTGAAGACCCACGCCAAGGTCTGCCTCGTCATGCGCCGCGAATCCGGCCACATGACGCGCTACATGCACTTCGGCACCGGGAACTACAACGAGGCCACCTCCCGGCTCTACACCGACATCAGTCTGCTCACCTGCCGCGCCGAGTTCGGGGCCGACGCCTCCGCCTTCTTCAATACCGTCACCGGCCGCTCCCGCTTCGTGCATTTCCACAAGCTCAGCATGGCCCCCTACGGCCTGCGCGAGCGCCTGCTCGGCATGATCCACAGCGAAACCGAACGCGCCCGCCAGGGCGAGACCGCCGAGATCATGCTCAAGATGAACGCCCTCGAAGATCGGCAGATGATCGAGGCGCTCTACGCCGCCTCTCACGCCGGTGTGAAGATCCGCCTCAATGTGCGCGGCATCTGCTGCCTGCGCCCCGGCATCAAAGGCATCAGCGAAAACATCAGCGTCGTCAGTATCATCGACCGCTATCTGGAGCACTCCCGCATCTTCTGGTTCCGCCAGGGCGGCAAGCCCGTCGTCTTCATCGCCAGCGCCGACTTCATGAACCGCAATCTCTCGAAACGCGTCGAGCTCCTCACCCCGGTCGAAAACCGCGAGGCGCGCAAACGCTTGCAGCACATCCTCGAAACCCACTTCGCCGACACCGCCCGCGGTCGCATCCTCAAATCCGACGGCACCTGGCACCTCCCCCATGTCACCGCCGCCAAAGCCATCCGCTCCCAGGATCAATTCGCCCGCGAAATGATCAAACGCGCCCGCCTCGCCAACGAAGCCCCCGACGTGCTCGTGCCGCACACGCCGAAGTAATTCGATGGAGAATGGTTCATCGCCCCTTGAGAAGCAGTGCTGCAACTGCGTCGCCATCTCCACTGACCACAGGGCCTTGTAACGCAGGTCTCGGACTGAGGTGGACCCCGAAATTCGGGCCAGTAGTAAAGTTGTGAGTTTATGGTGGTTACGGGTTGGGATTTCCACCCCAGACCCCGACATACCCAGTGAAAGCCAAACGTAAAAGACACGACGCCATGTTCAAAGCCCGAGT
>JBDNIB010000670.1:0-2207 GCA_041688535.1 Prosthecobacter sp. | reverse complement strand
CGTGTTTGCCGTTCGCTGCGAGAATCAGCGAACCTTGCTGCTTGCCGGTGCGGATGAGATATGCGCCGAGCGCGGCATTGATGACGATGGTCAGCGCGGTCAAGGCGAGACCTTGATCCAAATGTGCGGGCGGCAGATGTAGCTGCCAGCGGCGCACGGAGGCGTAAATGATGAACAGCGCGGCGATGATGATGAGTCCGCCCTCGATGCCAGCGGAGAAGAACGCGATTTTGCTGTGGCCGTAGGGATGGTCGGCGTCCGCCGGTTTGTGCAGCAAGCCGAGGCTGAAGGCCGCGAACATGACCGCGGCGACATGCACGACCGATTCCGCCGCATCACCGAGGATGGCCGCCGAGCCAGTGAGCACATACGCGCTGACTTTGAGCACGAGCATGAGGAAACCCACGGCGAGCGAGAGCCGCATGGCGCGCGTGGTGGCGGTGATGTTGCTCATGATTCAACATAGTCCGCACAGGGGACTGTGCGGACCCCTTTAGGTGCGCAGCAGCAGATCGACCATCGCAGGCACGTCGGCGAAGGACTCCACGCAGCGCCAGGGATTGAGGGCGCTCAGTTCAGCGTGTGAATACTGGCCGGTGGCCACGGCGAGGCATTTCGCACCGAAGGCGGCGGCGCAGCGGATGTCTTTGGGCGTGTCACCGATGACGATGACGTCATGAATGTCAAACTGCGTGCCAGTGGCGTCCTGCATGCGCTGGAGGGCCACGGGGCCGAGCTGGTTGCGGTCGTGATGATCGCAGCCGAAGGCACCTTCGCGGAAGTGGTCGAAGATACCGTGGCGGGAGAGCTTGATGGTGGCACCACGACGTACATTGCCGGTGAGCAGGCCGACGTGGGCCTCCTTTTCACTGAGTAGAGCGGTGAGTAGCTCCTTCACGCCGGGCAGGGTGAAGCCGCTGAAACTGCTGTCCTGCAAACGGCGCTGCAAGTGGGCGAGGTAGCGGTCCAGGAAGGCGGTGACCTCCTCGGGCGTGTGTGGTCGGTCCAGCAGCGTGAATACATCCATCGCGATCGCCGGATCGGTGGAGCCGGCGAGCTGCAACGGCGGTAACTGCGCACGCTGAATGCCGAAGTGCTCTTCGGCGGCGTCCAGGATCGCCTCGCCGCCAGCGCCGTTGCTGTCGAGCAGGGTGCCGTCGATGTCGAAAAGAAGCAAACGAGCCATCTCAGTGTGGCTTGGCGGCTGCGGCGGCAGGCTTGGCGCCACCCGTATTGGAGGGCGCATATTTCGCCACCATGAAGGCCCCGACGGCGGCCATGAGGCAGCCGAGGAGGAACGGCATAGGCAGTGATTTCCAGCCACCTTCCGGCGGATGCAGCAGCATGGCGGTGATGGTGTTGATGATCGGCGCACCGGCAAAGACGATAGGCATCACGGCTGCGGCTGCGGCGGTGCCTTTAAGCGGAGCGGCAGCACCGAGTGCGAGCACGAGCGTGAAGGCACCGAGCGCACCGCACACCCCGGCGATGAGACTCCAGGAGATGCCGCTGCTGGTGAAGCTCCAGTTCGAGCCGCGCAGCTTGATCAGCACGGCGGCGACGATGCCGATGATGGCGTAGGCCACGCAGACGAGCAGGAAGGCCTTCAGACTGGCATGCGGTGCCTCTGATCCCATCGGCATGTAGCCGCGGCCTTTGTGCAGAATGACGCCATACACGCCCCAGGAGAGCACGGTGAGCAGGGCAAAGATGATCCAGGTTTCCATTTTCTTGGTGTTGGGTTGGGTGTTCACGAGGTGTGGGAGTGGCGGCCCGTTTCTTCGCTGCGGGTGCGGGTGAATGCAAGGGCGGAGGGCGGGCTGTGTCCTGTGGTGTTTAGCGTTGTCGCTTCGATGGGCGGTTCTTGGCGTGTTTTTCCAAGATCATGCGGAGCTGGCTGTAGGCGTCTTTGGCTACGTCGCAGTACAACCGATAGCCTGGGCCAAAAATTTTCACCTCATGGCAGCCAAAGCAGAAGTGCAACTGATGCCTGGTCCCGTCTGGCAACTGCCACTCATGAGCCAGTCTGGATGATAAAGGCCGCACATTTTCATGCCGCCCCATTCCTCAAAGGTGGCTGAATCACGGATGATCGTGACAAGTTGCGCGAGCTGTGCCGGTGTGGGTGTGATGGCCTCGGCGTAGAAGAGGTGCCCATGTGACTCGATATGTGGTTTGGCTTCACGTTCGGACTCAAACAAGGTGAT
>JBDNIB010000669.1:0-5852 GCA_041688535.1 Prosthecobacter sp. | reverse complement strand
GAATAGCCGCCGGTCTGCCCCAATGAGCTTCGCCAGCGTCTGCTTCCAAATTTCCTGCATCTGTGTGGTGATGGTGAGTTCCATCCAGACTATTAACATTACTTAACCAATTGGCGATTTATTTTTGTCCGAGTTCCTTATCAGCGGTTCAAACGAGCCAAAGCCCTATCCTCCAAACAGGCTGAGCAGGTGCCCGATCTCGGCCTTCACATCTTCGCCTTCATCCAGCGTGCGCTGCACCTCCTGCAGCAGGAGGCCGCGGAAATCACTGCGCAGGCGGCTGAGGGAGACGCGCAGGGCGTTTTCCGTGACGCCGAGACGGTCGGCGATGGTGCCGAAGGTTTCGGTCTCGGGCGGCGCGCTGCTGAGCAGTGGGGCCAGCGCGTCATGCAGCGCCTCCCGGCCGCGCTTTTGATAATCCGCCCGCAGGCGCTGGCGCATACGCTCGATGAGTTCCATGGCCCACCGCCGGTCGTAGTAGGTTTCCGGCGTCTAGTCCGTGGCATGCGGCTCCTTTTGGAAGCGGGCTTCATCCGCCTCCCATAGGTCGGCCTCGGTCTGCACCCGGCGGTGGCGGCGCTGCTCGCCACGCTGAAAGTTGAGCCTGAAACGGGAGAGCGCGGTGAGCAGGAAGGTGCGCAGCTTGCCGCGTTCGCGGTCGGCCTGCACCAGGGCGTCCTGGCGCAGCATCTTTTCAAAGAAGCCCTGCAGCACGTCCTCGGCATCCTCATGGTGCAACCCCGTGGCCCGCAGATAGCCATAGAGCGGATAGCGATAGGTGGTGAAGACCTCTTTCACCGCGTTCTCCGCCTCTTTGGCATCCCGGCTTTTCAGCCGGGCGACGATGGACCAGTGCGTCGTGGGGAATCGGCGTTCGGGGCGCGGGTCGCTCATGCTCGGGGCTGCTATATCCGATCTTTACCATGGAGCACGAAATAATTGCACTCGGGCGGGGTAAAGCTGTAAGCCTGTGCTAGTGCCGCACGCAAGCCATGTCTGAAATCCTCACTCCCAAGCCTGACGACATCGCCCCGCTGCTGCTCCTCGGCTTGGAGGATGCTGCGGACAGCGCCGCGATGACGCTGGATGCCACGATTCGTGTGGATGCCCCCACGCCACGCACGGGAGGCCCTTCGCAGCCGCGTGGCTGGGAGCCGCCCAGCGTGGCGCAGCTTCAGCAGATGCTGCCGCAGTATGACGTGACCAGCTTCATCGCCCGTGGTGGCATGGGCGCAGTCTATAAAGGCCAGCAGAAGACCCTGAAACGCCCGGTGGCCATCAAGGTGCTGCCACCGGACATCGAGGACGGGGACATGCAGTTCGCGGAGCGCTTTAAGCATGAGGCACAGTCCATGGCGCGGCTGAGCCACCCGAACATCGTGGCGGTCTTTGATGCGGGGGAGATGGCGGGTGGGCTGCTGTACTTCGTGATGGAATACATCGAGGGCACGGACGTGGCGCAGCTCATCGCCAGCGAGGGGGCGCTCGATCCGCAGCGCGCGGTGCAGATCATCACCGCCGTGTGTGAGGCGCTGGCCTTTGCGCATGAGGAAGGCATCGTCCACCGCGACATCAAGCCTTCCAACGTGATGATCGACAAACGTGGTCGCGTGAAGGTCGCGGACTTCGGCTTGGCCAAATCGGTGAATCTGGAGGCCACACTGCTCACCGGCACGAACCTGGCCATGGGCACGCCCGACTTCATCGCCCCGGAGGCGATGATCCCCGGCATGAAGATCGACCAACGGGCAGATCTCTACGCCGTGGATGTCATGCTCTACCAGATGCTCACGGGGAAGATCCCGCGTGGGCGCTTCCAGCTCCCCAGCGGCGTGGTGCCGCAGATGGACAAGGGTTTTGACCCCATCGTGGACAAAGCGATGCAGACGGACCGCGAGCAGCGCTACAGCACCGCTACAGAGATGAAGCGGGATGTGGAGAAAGTAGTCCAGAGCTTTAGCTCGGAAGGCCCGGCTAACACCAAGCGTGAGGAACTGCGGAAGCATCGCGGGCTAAAGTCCATGACGACTTTGCTCGGCATCGCCGCTGTGGCGGTGATCGGCGCAGGGGCCTTCTTCGCGCTGAAGAAGCCTGCGGTGCAAGACGACGTGAGGAGTCTGTCCTCCCTGCCCACAAAGGCCGAGCCCGTGGTGAACACGGTGGGCAGGAAGTTCCCGGCGGGGCAATGGGTAAAGGTGCTCACCACCGCCGAGGAACTGCGTGCGGCGGCTCCTACTCAGGACTTCCAGTGGCGGGACGATTGGATCGATGGCAGCCGCGGCACCATTGCTCCCTACGTTGTCATCCCCGGCATCAGCGGCCGTGATGTCGGAATCCGCCTGCGTGGTAAAATCACCGCAAAGGTGAATTCGCCGTTACTCTGCACCCTCTCGGTGCGGGTGACGACTCTGCCCAACAACAGCCGTCAGGAATACAAGATGGTCTGCGCTTACAAGGAACAAGCGGCCTATACAGCCATCCAGTTTTACGACGGGGCGGTCAAGCACGGGGGAGAGCTTGCGCATGTGACGCATGAGACGCTGGGCCAGCCGGGAGATGAATTTGTGATGGAGATGTTCGCCATCGGGGATCGGCTCATCAGCCGGTTCAACGGCAAGCTCATGCCTCCCCTCACTGACAACACGTTCCGCCAGGGCGGTGTCAGCTTCCAGATCAAGCACCTCGTCCGCGACGTGGAAGTGATCAACCTCGATGGCCTGAGCGAGGCGGAGGCACTGAAGCTGGCGGGGGTGGAAGCCACGACGAGGACCGCACCGAATGCCACCGGCTCGGCGGATCGAAACGCGGCGCTGCGTGTGCTGAAGGCAGGCGGCAGCGTGCTCATCAACACTGCGTCAGGAAGCCCGGTGAAGGTCAGTAGCCCCGCAGCCCTGCCTGCCGAGGCCTTTGACCTGATGGAGATGGAAACCACGGAGAAGAACACGTTTAACGACGAGGACATGGCGGCGCTGGCAGGTCTGCCGATGCTTCAGAAGGTCAAGCTCCTTAAAACAGCGATCACGAGGCAGGGTCTCCAGGTGCTGGCCAAGCTGCCCGCGCTCAGTAGTCTGGATTTGGATGGGAACGTGCAACTGCGGGATGATGACCTGAAGGTGCTGGAGCAATGCCCGAAGCTACAGGTCATAAGACTCCAGCGTCACGAGAAACTGACCTCCGCTGTGCTGCGCTTCATTTCCCCTGTGCCCGAGCTCGTAGGGCTGTCTTTCTTGGACTTACCACTGCGTGCGGAGGACACGCCGCAGCTTCTCAAACATCGAAAGCTGCAGTTCCTGAACCTAACAGGAACTACCCTCGATGTAGCGACCTTGGAAGCACTCCATCAGCTCCCGGAGCTGTTAGAGTTGCGCTTCTCGATGCCGGAGACATATCGTGCGATAGATTTCACCCGCTTTCCGAAACTAAAGAGCGTGGGGCTGACGAATGGCATCTCAGCAGGTCTGGTGAAGAATCTGGCAGTGCTCGGGCGGTTGGAGAGTCTGGTCATCACTGTCCCGGGCAAGTCGAACCCCAAAGGTCTGGATGCGGAAACCATCCAGGAGATCAGCAACTCGCTGAAGAGCCTGACCAGCCTTGCGCTAACGCTGGACGTGCCGCTCCAAGGGAGTGCGCCCCTCAGCCCGCTGGCGGCGCTGCCAAAGCTCCAGAAAATCACCGTATTGCAGTTTAGCGGGGTCAATGCCTTCGATGACGCCGCCCTGCTAAGCCTGGAGAAGGTGGCCGCCCTGAGGACACTGACCTTCGCCGCCGTGCAGCACCGCGTGACGCAGGCAGGCATCGCCGAATTCCAGAAACGCCGCCCCGACGTGAAGATCGACGGCCCAGGTGCCGCCGGGGCACCGCTGTGACGATGGGGACGACTTTAAACCACCTCATCCCGCCTCCTGATCCGCGAGGTCAACCAGCGGTGAACGTCGGCAAGCTTGCGCATGAAATGGCCGCGACTTATGATGGGCGCATGAATGAGGAAACCCTGGCCCACAAGCTCGGCACGACCGCGCACATCTCCCCGCTGCTGATGAAGGCGCGGCGGCTGGGGCTGCATGGGGTGGAGGAACTGAAGCGGCTGGCGGTGGAGCGTGGCTGCTCCTATTACAATGTAGTGCCTACTGACAACGTTCTGCGCGAAGAACCGCTGCTGCGTGTGAGCCGGGCGGATTTCTCCAATGCGGAACTGGCCATCGCGCTCCTGTCGTTTTCGCCCGTCAACTTGCTGCGTCAACGCATGGGTGCGGCGATGCTCAGCGCGCCGGATGTGGAGGTGACAAGTCTGGCCACCCTCGCTGTGGCGGAGGGGTGTGGCGGGATCGTACATTACATCGCCGACTGTGGGCATGCGGTGGAGCCGGAGAATGATTACTGGATGCGTCTGCGGAGTGAGCTGAGCACACATGCGTATGAGGCGACGGAGATGCCCCACCCAACGCGCTTCATCGAGATGACAGGGGTGTCGCGTGGCAAGATCGGAATCGAGAAACACTGGGTGCGCCCGATACATGCACTGGCCCTGGCAGGATGAATGCGAACCTGACCAACCCCGAGCGCTTGCTGCTCGCCCTCGATGCGCATTTGGACCACGAAGTGTCGTTGGTGCTGTATGGGCGCTCGGCACTGGCACTTGGGTTCAGCGGTGCCGCCGAAGAGGTGGGGGCGACCAAGGATGTGGACGCGATCATCCGCATGGTGGAGCTTGATTCACTGGTGAATGATGAAGGCTTCTGGGATGCGCGTGACGCGGTCAACGCGCGCTTCAAGGATGAGGGCCTCTACATCACGCACCTGTTTCAAGAGGATCAGGTCTTCCTCCGGCCCGAGTGGGAGCAGCACATCGTCCCGGTGCTGCGGCCGCCGACACACTGGCTGAAGCTTTTCCGCCCGCACACTATCGACCTCATTCTCACGAAAATGATGCGCGGTAATGATGAACAAGACATGCAGGACGTGGACTTCCTGATCCGGCATGACCACATCACGGCGGAGCAGATGGAGCCTGCCTTTGCTACCGTGCGCATGCCGGACATCCAGGAACTGCGGGACGCGTTCCAACGCGCGTTGCCGGTGGTGCGCCAACATCTCAACTGATCGGTACCTATCCATGGAATCTACTCTTCTGCCGCCGCCTTTGCCGGGATCGCCACCGCTCCAGCCTGCCTTTCGCTTTGGCAGGCTGGGTTTGCTGCTGGCGCTGCTCATAATCGCTGCCTGCGCGGTGTGGGTGGTGCAGTCACAGCAGGGAGAGCGGGCGGAGAAGGTGAAGTCTCCGGGCACGAATCCGAACCGCATGCTGGAGCTGGTGGCCCGCTATGCCATCGGCGTGAAGAGTCTGATGCAGCAGACGGGGCAATGGAACGCGGCCCTGATTCCGGCGATGCTGCATGACATGACGACGATGGGCCGCAGTGATGCTGACGCGTTGCGTATCCTGATCGTGAAGGGCTGGCTGAATGAGGTATGGCCGACCGAGGCGGAGCTGGCGGCGATCGCGGCGAAGAATGCGTCCTTGGAACAGGATGTGGCGGTGCTGGGGCAATTGCAGGCGACGCAGGGGCAGGTGGAGGAACAGGCCTGGGAGCGGTTGGAGCTGCGGCATGGCTGGATCGCGCAATTGGCACGGACGCAGGCGCGGGCGGCGGACGATCCGGGCAGGGAGGTGATCGTGCAGCAGAGCCTGGGCACGGCGATGGTTTTGCTTGGCGGGACGATGCTGGGGATGCTGGCTGCGGTGGGCGGGCTGGTGCTCCTCATTTTGGCGATCCTGCGCTGGCGGGATGGCAGGCTGCGGCTGACTTTGCCGACGAGCAGTCGTGACAGCGGCGGGGTGTTGATCGAGGGCT
>JBDNIB010000668.1:0-6389 GCA_041688535.1 Prosthecobacter sp. | reverse complement strand
TCATCACCGCCATCACGCCGGACTGTATCGGCAAGGTCGAATTCAAAGGTGCGAACTGGAGCGCGTGCTCCACCGCCACCCTGAACCCCGGTGACTTGGCCGTGATCGTCGGACGCGATGGCCTGCGGCTCACCGTGCGACCCCGTTAACCATTTCCCCCACTTCCCTCCCAACCAAACAAACACCATGAACATCGAATTCAGCACCCTTGTCGGACTTGGCATCGCCGCCATCGTCGTCATCGCCATTCTCAAAGGTGCCCGTGTGGTGCCGCAGCGCAGCGCCTTCGTCGTCGAACGACTGGGTAAATTCTCGCGCACCTTGGATGCCGGCTTCCACGTTTTGATCCCGTTTCTGGACCGCGTGACGGCCAAACATTCGCTCAAGGAGCAGGTCATCGACGTAGCCTCGCAGATGTGCATCACGCGCGACAACATCGCCATCGAGATCGACGGCGTGCTCTTCCTCCAGGTGCTCGATCCTGCCCGCGCCACCTATGGCGTGACGGATTATTTCATGGCCGCCTCCCAGCTCGCACAAACGACGCTGCGTTCCGAGATTGGCAAGATGGACCTCGACCGCACCTTCGAGGAGCGCGACTGCATCAATGCGAACATCGTCGATGCGCTCGACAAAGCCTGCGAACCCTGGGGCGTCAAAGTGATGCGCTATGAGATCAGCAACATCAATCCGCCGCAGTCCGTCAAAGACGCGCTGGAAAAGCAGATGCGTGCCGAACGCGAACGCCGTGCGCAGGTGGCCATGTCCGAAGGTGACCGCGAAGCCCGCATCAACGTGGCTGAAGGTCACAAGCAGGAAGCGATCAAGCAGTCCGAAGCCATCAAGATTCGCCAGATCAACGAGGCGGAGGGCAAGGCGCGCGAGATCGAGCTGCTCGCCATCGCGACCGCGCAGGGCATCGCCCAGATCGCGCAGGCGATCAACACGCCCGGCGGACGCGATGCGGTGAACCTCCGCGTGGCCGAACAGTATGTGCGGGAATTCGGCCGCCTAGCTCAAACTTCGAACACGATGATCATTCCCTCCAATCTAAGCGACATCGGCGGCATGGTCGCCAGCCTCAGCAGCCTCCTGGATCGCACACGTCCGGTTGCACCAGTCGTGCAGGGGTGATGTTTGGGCTGGGCAAAGTGGCCCTCTCGCTCCGCGAGAGGAGCACAGCACTGGCAAGAACAACCTCGGCATTGCTCAATGACACCGCGTTTGCTTTTGAAAGCCCTCGGCTCATCTCACAGAGTGAGATGGCTACTGTACTGAGACCACTTTCGCTTCCGCGCCGGGCCGCAGCGCCATCGTATCGCCTTCGCGACGACCGATGAGCTTTTGCCCGAGTGCGGAAGCAGGCGTGATCACGACGACTTCCTGTCCTTCATGCACAATCTCCGTCCCACCGGCAAAGGGGCCGAGGAAGTAATGCGCCAGCTCCTCGGGCGTCTGCAAACTCACCAACGCACCTAGCATGATCGCCGCGCCTGACGCCAACGCGTTTCCCGACAAGGCTCCAAACGCGCGCACCGCCTCCTGCAGCTCCGCCACGCGCTGCGCCTGGCCGCGTGCGACATACGACGCCTCCAAAGTCCGCGTGTCATACTTGTTCTCCGCCTTGCTGTCTGGGTCCGTGGCCGCAGCGAACGCGCCCTGCGCCGCCCGTGTCAGCGCGACGAGTTCGGCATTCAGCACAGTGAGGATTTGATGGAGGACGGCTTGTTTGTTCACGCGCAGGAGGAGCCTGTCCGATGCGCCGCCACGAAGGCCGGATCAAGTGAAATGTCCAACTGCCCTCACCTCACTACGATTCCAATGACAGGGGCTGAGGACTGGTCCTACTTCCCCGCCGCCTTAAACACCTCAGGGTGATCCAGCAGCACCTTCTTCACTCGCTCCACCTCGTCGAAGGGACACTCGCCCCGCCAAGTCGTGTGTTCCATCACCTCGCGGCCACCGATAGTGCCGACAATGACGAGTCCCGCCAGCAACGACCCCAGCAGGTCGGGATGTGAGCCATCCGCTGCGTGCAGAGCCAGCGCCGGATGAACCGCATGCACCAACCGCCAAAAATCACCCACCGGGCTGACCAAAATGCGCATACCGGGGTTTTGTTGAAGTGCCGCGCTCACAGTGTTCACGTTCGCCAGCCGGATGCGCGCATGTGCCTCGTTAGCATCGCGTCCCGTGGATAGCGCGTCGGGCGACTGCTTTTTCCACAGGCTCTCATGCCGCGCCCAGACCTGCAAATTCACGATCAACATTTGCGGGTTCGCCTCACGCGCGGCTGCCACGAGTTTGGCAAGACCGCTGTTCATCAACTGCAGCGCCGCGGGATTCACAGCGGCCACGGCGGAAAGAATACTCTGCTCCTGCACCACCAGCACATCCCACGGCTTGCCATCCTCAGCGCCCTTCTTCAGCAGGCTCAGGGCAGCTGCATCCGCCGCGTGATCCGCCAGCGTGTGGGCTTCCTGCAAATAGCTGCCGATGTGCGGTGCCAGCATGCCTGACGACAACATCAGTTCCCCCACCACGGCCGGGAGACGATTGAACGCGCTGTAGCGGTTGCCCAAAAACAAGATGCGCACAGAAGGCGCGTCATCAACTGCAGCGACCATGCGAGCGCCAAGAGCTGCGAGTCCGCCCAGCAGTGCTTGGCGCCGAGACCATGGGATCAATGAATCGTGCTGCATGTCTTCAGCGTGTCTGGATTATTTCAGCGTTGCATCCGCCGCGCCATCGCTTTGACGATACAAACTCGTCGGAATGAGCATCTGCGGCGGCAGTTCTTCGCCTTTGGAGTGACGCAGAAACGCGCGCACGACCGCCATGCCCATTTTTTCCGGGAACTGAATCGGATCAGCGTAAATCTTGCCGTCCTTGATCGCCTGCTTGCCCTCCGGCTGACCGTCGAAGCCGATGATGACGACCTTGTCGGCCCGGCCGGCCTTCTCCAGCGCACCGCGCGCACCGAGCGCAGAGGGATCATTGATCGCAAAGATGCCCACCATGTCGGGATGCGCCTGTAGCATGTCCTCGGCAGCCTTGTAGCCTTTGTCCTTCGCGCCACCACCGTCGAGTTCGCTCACGATCTCGATCTTCTGCGCCGCCGTGGCGTTGTGCGCGTCCAGCACCTCCTTGAAACCCTTCACGCGCAGGATGCAGGACTCCACCTGCTTCAAGTCGAGCACGCCGATCTTCCCACCCTGCCCCTTCAGCGCCTCGATCATCGCCGTGCCAGCCTCCTTGCCACCGCCAAAATTGTCCGTGGCCACCTGCGTCACGATCTTCACACCCGGTTCGTTACACGGCACATCCACGGTGAACACCGGAATGCCCGCCGCGTTCGCCTCTTGGATCACCGGCACGATCGCTTTCGAGTCCGCCGGGCTCAGCACGATGGCGACGGCCTTCTTCACGATGAAATCCTTCACCTGATTGCTCTGCCGCGCCACATCGCTGTCCGCGCTCACCACCAGTGTGTCGTAGCCATGTTTCGCCGCCTCAGCGCTGATGTTGTCGCCGATCACTTTGAAAAACGGATTCTGCAAGGTCAGCAACGACACCCCGATGGTGCCTTTCGTCGCGGCCACTGACTGCTCCGACGTTTTGCCGCAGGCTGCGATCAAAGTGATGCCGAGGAGAAGAATAAAATGACGTGATCTCATGGCGGCCATGCTAACACAAAGCAGGTAGGACTGTGCAAGCCCTCAGTTGGAATACCGCAGAAGTCCATCACGCCGCGTAGCAAACGCTGCCGCCTCCACACTCCATGCCTCCACCACCTTCTGCCACGTCGTACCTGCTCGAATGGCCTTCACGCTCGACTCGCGATTCAGCAATGTGTTCACCTTCTCCAGATCGAAGGACTGCGGATACAGTCGTTGCAGCGTACAGATGATCGCCACGCCCACCTCCACCGGCTGCAATTCCTCCCGATCGGTGATCACGATGCGCACGCCGCCGCAGGCTTCCTTGGCAAAAACGCTCGCCGTCGGTGTGAACCGTAACGGCGTGAACTGCACGCCTGCCAGCCCCAGCTTGTTCAGCTCGTGCGCCAGTCGCAGATCATTCACATACGGCGCGCCGAGCACCTCAAACGGCGTGTCGGTGCCGCGGCCCATGCTCACGCTGAATTCGAGCAGGCCGATGCCCGGATAGAGCAGCGCCGCATTCAACGAGCGCATGTTCGGCGAGGGATTGATCCACGGCAGCCCGGTTTGATCGAAGAACATGCCGCGCTGCCAGCCTTCGACCGGAATCACCTTCAAATCGCAGCCGATGGCCCGCTCCGCGTTCATCATCGCCGCCAGTTCGCCTGCGGTCATACCGTGGCGCAACGGAATCGCATGCGTGGCGGTCGGTTTCTCCGCATTGACCACCGCTGGACCTTCCACCGCGATGACGCCGATGGGATTCACGCGATCCAGCACATAGAACGCCTTCTTCGCCTGCGCCGCCGCCTCCATGCACAGGCGCATCGTGCCGATGTAGGTGTAGAAGCGGCAGCCAATGTCCTGAATGTCGAACACCAGCGCGTCGAGGTCCGCCAGTTGCTCCGGCGTCGGCGCACGTCGCTCGCCATACAAACTCAGCACTGGCAATCCGGTCTTCTTATCCGTCGAGTTGCTGATCTTCTCCTGATCCAGTTCACCGCGAATGCCATGCTCGGGGCTGAAAAGTTTTTTCAATTTCACGTCCGGCGCATTCGCCAGCAGGTCGATCGTGCTGCGCCGCTGGGCATCAATACCGGTCTGATTCGTGATCAAACCGACGCGCAAGTTCTTCAACTCCGCAAACTTTCGCCGCGCCAGCACATCAATGCCGTTCAGCACCGTCGGCACCTCTTTTTCATCTCGCGGCCACGGTGGCGCGCTTGCTGCCGCAAAGGTCATGCCCTGCGCCGCCGCCGTGCCGATCTCCTCATACAAATCCCGCACACTGCCCTTGCCGTTCGGATGCAATCGCGAGCTCATGAACACCACGAACGTTTGTGTCTGTGGTTCGAGCCACAAACTCGTGCCCGTGAAGCCTGTGTGACCGAACGAACCCAGCGGAAACACCTTCCCGCGTGGCCGGCTGAAGGCTGAATCAATGTCCCAACCGAGTCCGCGCCGCTCAAACACCGTCGCCATCGTGTGCGGTGTCGTCATGAGCTTCAGCGTCTCCGGTTTCAACACCCCAGCGCCGCCGTTCAAGATCATGCGCGCATACTTCGCCAGATCACCCGCCGTCGTGAACAGTCCCGCATGTCCCGTCACACCGCCCATTTTGCGCGAAGTCGGATCATGCACCACGCCGCGCAGCATCACGCCGTCTTGATCCTTCTCGGTCGGTGCGATGCGCGGCTGCCAATCCACTGGCGGCAAAAAACGCGTCGAGTCCATCTGCAACGGTCCAAACACATGCTGCGTCGCGAACTCATTCAAACCCATGCCGCTCACCCGCCGCACAATTTCGCCGAGCAGGATGAAATTGATGTCTGAATAGCGAAAAAAGCGGTCCGGAGGCCCCTCCGGCTCCAATGCGACCGCCCGCTTGATTCCCGTGTCGTAACCCGTCCACTCCGGCTCCTTCGGAAGGCCCGGTTTCAAGCCCGATGTGTGCGTCAGCAAGTGCCGTACCGTGATGCCACTCCGAAACTCCGGGATGTAACGCCGCACCTCCGCCTCCAGCTCGATCTTGCCCTGCTCCATCAGGATCAGCACACACGGCAACGTCGCCACCACCTTCGTCAGCGACGCCGCGTCGAACACCGTATCTTCTGTCATCGCTTCCTTGGCGGGAACGAGCGAACGTTGGCCTTCGACCAGCGTGAATTTCCTGTCACCACTTTCGATCCAGAGGACAGCGCCGTGCGGCTTTCCCTTCGCCACGGCTTTGCGAACGACCTCGCGTGCCTGCGCGAATTCCTCGGCTTGAACAAAGCTGCCGAGCAGAGGTAAAATGATGGCGGGTAAAATGATGCGGGAGAAAGGCATGACGAATAGGAACAGATCAAAAGATCGGAACTTCATCATTTTACCTTTTTCTTCTTCGGTGCCTGCTTCGGACTCTGGAAGATCGGCGCGATGGTGCCTTTCTCCCATTCGGTGATCGCGCTGACGAGTTCCTTCACGATCTCGGGCTTCTCAGTGGCCAGATTCTTCGTTTCGCCGATGTCTGCCGCGAGATCATACAATTACGGCTCGGCCTTGCGCAGGCGCACCAGTTACATGTCTTCACGCCGTACCGCGTTATTGCCGCCAGGTCCACCGTAGCGCCAAATTAGCGTTCCATGCGGCGCACCGGTCTTTTCACCGGTCAGAAAGGGCAACAGGTCCACGCCATCGAGATTTTTCGGCATGCGCGCCGCCACATCGGCCACGGCGAGCGAGGTC
>JBDNIB010000667.1:0-4933 GCA_041688535.1 Prosthecobacter sp. | reverse complement strand
GTCGCCGCGATCAGACCATCTGCGGTCGGCACTCGGTCAGGGTTGTTCAGCCGCCCCCAGCATTCGGAAATTTCTTCGGTCACATCCAGGATGCTGCCCGCGTAGCTCGTCTTAAGTTGCTGCAGCCACTTCTCAATGTTGTCGGCCTGCACCGGGTCTTTTCCTTTCAGCCGCTCAATCCCTGTCCGTATCTCGCCCAGCGTGATGACACTCAAATAGTGGCCGACATCCAGACTCGCCTGTATCCACGCCATCACCCGAGGGTCGCATTTCCGTTCCTTTCGCAGTTCGGAAACCACATTGGTATCGAGGAGGTAGCTCATTCAAAAACGACGTTCCGATGCTCCTCTGTGGACTTGGAACGCTCTGGCATGAAATCATCCGGCCAGGGTTCCGCGCCGTTCATTAAAAACTCGATGAGAGTCAAGCGCTTCGGCTCCGTCGCTTCGAGTGGCACATTTTCCAGAGCCTTCGACAAAATGCGCAGGTGCTCCTCTTCCTCGGAAATGCCGTGCTCCCGCGCCTGTTGGCGTAGCTTTTGCCGCAGCTCGTCGTCGCTGACCTTGAGTTGGAGAATCGTCATACGCCAACTTGCTTTCCTGCCGCTAGATCGTCAATGGGCAAAACCTCAGGAGGTGACCCCATGCTGAACCACCTCATTCGTTTCTCGCTGCATCATCGTCCGCTCGTCTTGATGACGGCGCTGATGGTGCTGGTGTTCGGCTTCCAAACGCTGACGCAACTGCCCGTCGAAGTGCTGCCGGACATGACAAAGCCCACGGTCACGATCTTGACCGAGGCGCCCGGACTCGCGCCGGAAGAGGTCGAGGTGCTCGTCACGCAGCCGATTGAATCCGCCGTGCAGGGCGTCGGCGGACTCGATCGTTTGCGCTCGAATTCCGATGTCGGCCTGTCGCTCGTCTTTGCCGAGTTCGGCTGGGGCACGGACATCTATCGCGCGCGGCAGCTCGTGCAGGAGCGCATGCAGGCCGTGCTCAACACGCTGCCCGCAGGCACCAAGCCAGGCATGACCCCGGTGTCTTCGCTCATGGGCGAGGTGCTGCTCGTCGGCCTGCGCAGCACGGACGGCAGCATGCTGCCGATGGATCTACGCACGCTCGCGGACTGGACCGTGCGGCGGCGCTTGCAGAGCATCAGCGGCGTCGCGGAGGTGCTCACCATTGGCGGCGGGGTGAAACAGGTGCAGGTGCAGCCTGATCCCTATCGTCTGGCCTCGTTTGGCGTCACGTTTGAGGAAATCGAAGCCGCCGTGAGCCGTGCGGCCGGGAATGCGACCAGCGGTTACCTCCAGGCCGGGCCGCGCGAGATCATGGTGCGCAATCTCGGCATGACGACGAGTCTGAAAGACATCGCCAACACGCTGATCAAGACCGTGGGCGACCGTCCGGTGCTTATCAGCGACGTGGCGGAGGTGAAACATGCCGTGCAGACCATGCGTGGCGACGCCAGTGTAAATGGCACGATGGGCGTGGTGCTCAGCATCGACAAAGCGCCCGGCTTTGACACGCTTAAACTCACCGAGCGCATTGAACAGGCACTCGAAGAACTGCGCCCCACGCTGCCTGCGGGAGTCACGGCGGAGGTCCTCTTTCGCCAGGGCGATTTCATTGAGCATGCCATCGGCAATCTCAAAGAGGCCATCCGCGACGGTGCGATCATGGTCACGATCATCCTGTTTCTCTTCCTGCTGAACTTCCGCACGACCTTCATCACGCGGATGGCCATGCCGCTGTCGTTTGCCGTCACGATTCTGATTTTCAAATGGTTCGGCATCAGCGTGAACTCCATGACGCTCGGTGGTCTCGCCGTCGCTATCGGCATGGTCGTGGATGACGCCATCGTGGACGTGGAAAACGTGTTTCGCCGACTGCGGGAGAATACAGACAAACCCAAGCTCCAAGTCATCGCCGAAGCCTCCGGCGAAGTGCGAAATTCGATCCTCTACGCCACCTTGCTCGTCATCCTCGTGTTCCTGCCGTTGTTCGGACTGGAGGGCATCGAGGGCCGCCTCTTCACGCCCATCGCCATCGCCACGATCACCAGCATGGCGGCGTCGTTTGTCGTCTCACTCACCGTGATCCCGGTGCTGTGCTCGTTCCTGCTCAAACCATCCGCCGGCGGCCATAGCGACGGCCCTTTGGTGCGCGGCATGAAGTTCGTCGTGCGAAACACTTTTCTCAAATTCGCGCTCGGTGCGCCGATGCTCGTCCTCGCGCTCGCGGGCATGCTGCTCATCGCCTCGTTGATGCTCTACCCGATGATGGGCAAGGAATTCCTGCCCGCCTTTAATGAGGGCAGCGCCACCATCTCGCTGGTCAATGCACCGGGCACCTCGCTCGCGCACACCAACGAGATCGGCGAGGTCGGCGTGCGCCTGCTGCAAAGCATCCCCGAGGTGAAAAGCGTGGGCCGCCGCGCCGGTCGTGCCGAGAAAGACGACCACGTCATGCCGGTGAGCGTGAACGAATTCGATGTCGAGTTCCACGAGAAGGGACGCTCGCGCGAGATCGTGTTCGCGGAGATCCGCACGCTGCTCAAAACCATCCCCGGCACCTTCGTGAATGTCGGCCAGCCCATCAGCCATCGCCTCTCCCACATGCTCAGTGGCGTCTCCGCGAAGATCGCGGTGAAGATCTTCGGGCCTGATCTCGCCGTGCTGCGTGAGAAAGGCGCGCAGGTGCGCGACCTCGCCAAAACGATCCCCGGTTTGACCGATGTGAATCTGGAGGCGCAGGTGCCGATCCCGCAAATTAAGATCGAAGTAAATCGCGAACGAGCCGTCGCATACGGGGTGCAGCCTGGAACGCTCAACGAACAAGTCTCAACCCTCCTCGGCGGCAAAACCGTCGCGGAATTGCGTGAAGGTCAGCGCACGGTCGATCTGGTGCTGCGGCTACCTGAAGCCTGGCGCGATTCGCCGGAAAAAATCGGCGAGCTACTCATCGAGACCGCCCAAGGCCAGCGCATCCCGCTGGGTCTCGTGGCCGACATTCGGGAGGGCAACGGCCCGAACGTCATCAATCGTGAAAACACCCAGCGCCGCATCGTGATTGGCGCGAACACCGAAGTGCGCGACCTCGAATCATTAGTCAATCAATGGGACGCCGTCGTGCGTGAGAAGGTTAAATTGCCGGAGAGCTACTACCTGCGCTTTGAGGGCGAATTTCAGGCGCAGCAGGCCGCCGCGAAGCGCATCGCGTTTTACTTCGCACTCGTGCTCATCGCGGTGGGCGTGCTGCTGCACGGCTACTTCGGCAGCCTCTCGCTGACCTTGCAGGTGATGCTGAACATCCCGCTCGCGCTCATGGGCGGCCTCGCGCTGACCTGGGTGCTCATTGATAACATCAGCATCGCCACCATCGTCGGCTTCATCGCCGTCGGCGGCGTCGCGGCGCGGAACGGCATTATGATGATCAGCCACTACCTGCATCTCATGAAACATGAGGGCGAGGGCTTCACGCGGCAGATGATCGTGCGCGGCACGCTGGAACGGCTCGTGCCCGTGCTGATGACCGCGCTGGCCGCTGGCATCGCCTTGATCCCGCTGCTGCTCGCCGCCAACGAGCCGGGCAAGGAAATCCTGCATCCCGTGGCCGTCGTCATCGTCGGCGGACTCGTCAGCAGCACGCTGCTCGATCTGATGGTCACGCCCGCCGTCTTTTATCTCTTTGGTCGCAAGGCCGCCCTTCAACACACCCAAACCCACACACCATGAAAACCAAACTGCTCCTTCTCTCCCTCATCACCTCCCTCAGCTTTGCGCACGAAGGCGTCGAACTCGGCCCCAACGGCGGCCGCATCCTCGAATTCAGCAAAGACGAAACCAGGCACGGCGAAGTCACCGTCAAAGGCGACAAGTTTCACATCGCCCTGCTCGACAAGGACATGAAGCCCGTCGCCATGGGCGCGCAGGCGCTCACCGCCATCACCGGCGACCGCGCCAAGCCGCAAAAACTCACCGTCGAGAAAGACGCGAAGGGTTTCGTCCTCCCCGTCGTGAAAGCTGGCGAGTGGCTCATCCTGCAATACAAAAACGCGCCCGACGCCAAGGCCATCACCGCCCGTTTTGAATACAACACCGCCATCTGCGAAGAGTGCCAGGCGGCGGAGTGGCTCTGCAAGTGCAAGCCGGACGCGGAGAAGAAGTAAACTGCCCGTCCGCAAGACCTTTGTGCGGTTGCCGCACGCGCCCTTCCATTTGAGCTGCATCCGGCCCTCTCATTCACTCATCTCCGCAAAGGACACCGTCTCGCACAGGCTGCGCAGATGACGGCGCACCAGTTCCTCTTGCTCCCGCGTGAGCCTGCCTTGAAAACGCTCGCGGATGAAGTGCGGCAGACGTTTCGTGTTCTCCACCAGCACCGGGGCCTGCGGCGGACCGCCGTTCACAAACCATCCCGGCATCGTCAGTGCGGCACGCACCGGCACGTCCAGATTCAGATGCTTCTTCAGCTCCTTGCGCAGCCACTCCGCGCCCCCCGTCACCTGCTCCAGTTCATGCGTGGTTGTGCCGCCCGGCCACATCAGCCTTTGCCCGTCATAGCTCACCTTGTGGGCCGCCCCGTTCACTCCCGCACGCTTGCGGTAGGTCTTCGTCTCCACCACGCCCACGCCACCGCGGCCCACCACCACGTGGTCCAGATTAAACGTGCCTCCACCGCCGAGGCAAGGCACGTCATGGAACACTGCAAACCCGTCCGCCGTCAGCGTAGTGAGATGGTCCGCCACCACACGCTCGCCATACCGCGCCAGCCGCTTGTCGCGCATTTCCTCGACCGTATTCAGGAGCCGTCGCACGCCGAAGATCACCGCCGCCAGAAGCAGCACGGCACAGCAGGCCAGCAGCAGTCCCGCATTTGTGGCGATTTTCAGCGACGACGTCACCAAGATGGGCAGGCCCAGTCCCAGCAGG
>JBDNIB010000666.1:0-9915 GCA_041688535.1 Prosthecobacter sp. | reverse complement strand
CACAAAAGCATTCGGTACGCAAAAAATAGAAATAGGAGACTCACCTTCCTTGCGCCAGCCACACGCCGGTCACCGCCACGCCCATGCTGAGCAGCGCCAGACCCGTCACCGTCTCGCCAAAGATGCCCCAGGCCATCAGCGCCGTCACCGCAGGCACGGTGTAAAACAGGCTCGCCACATTCACCGCCGTGCCGCTGCGGATCAGGTGATTGAGCAGGCTGATCGCGCCGATGGAAAGCACCAGCGCCACCCACAGCAGCGCAAACACAAACTGCCCGCTCCACTCCACGCGCATCGTCTCCGTGGTGAAAGCCAGCACCGCCGTGATGATCAGACTCGCCGCATACTGCACCACCGTGCTCATGCGCAGGTCAAAGGTTGGGCAGTGCCGTTTCTGCCACATCGTCCCCGCCGTGATGCCGATCAGCGCCGCGATCGCAGGCAGAGTCATCGCAAAGGTCAGCCCGCTGCCCGTCTTGTGCGCCACCACCAGCACCGTGCCGAGGAATCCCAGCGCCAGCCCGGCCCACTGTCGCGGCAGCACCCGCTCACCCAATGCCACGCCCGCAAACGCCGCCGTGAACAGCGGCTGCAACGACACGATCAAGCTCAAAATCCCCGCTGGCAGCCCCAGCCGCAGCGACCACACACAACCGCTCAGATACAGCGCATGAATCAGCAGTCCCGCGAAGGCCACATGCGCCATCTGAGCCTTCCCCTTCGGCCATGGTGCCCGCGTGATCAGCGCGATCGGCACCAGAATCGCCAGCACGATGCAGTAGCGCATCATCAAAAACGTAAACGGCTCCGCATACGGTACCCCCAGCTTCGAGCCAATGAACCCACTGCTCAACAGCAGCACAAACAGCCACGGGATAGCGGCGGTCCAGCGTGAAGAACGAGGACCGTCACTCATTTGATTGTGATGGATAAGCGGATTGGCATGAGGCACCTCAGAATGTCCAAAAGCTGATAGTACGCAATCTGCGGCGTCCTGCACCAGTCACAAACATGGACTCGACAGGTTCGATTACGATCCGATGGTACCTCTGCCAACAATCACCACATTATGAATCATCTCATCTGTTTCATCTGCGCCATGACGTTCATCGCCACTGGCGGCTATGCGATTGACTCAAAAAAGCCGAGCGAAAGCGTTCCGCTTAAGTTCATGGAGGTGACGGATGCCTATCAGGTGCTCAAGGACAGCTTTCCAGACATAGCTAATGTCGTGCGAAGCATCCAAATCGACAAGAACACCTTAACCCTTGATCTTACCCATGTAAAAGCGGCAGCAGTTCTGGAAAAACTTGCCGAAATAGACGTGCGTCCAAAACAAATCTACATCAGTGCCGAAGTGACTGAACTGCCGTTGAATCCAGATGGTGAATCAAAAGAGCCACGAGTCATAGCCCGTCCATCCATCTATTGTCAGGAAGACAAGCCAGCGACGCTGCTTTTTGGCAGCAAAAGCAAAGCCTGCAAACTCACTATCACTGCCACCTCGCTGGCTGACTCCGGTCAAATTGGTTCAAACCGAATTATTCTTCGCTCGGTTGTAAGCGACGTGACCAGCGGCGCATCTGCTGAGAAAGAGATGTTTCACCTCGTTGACTATGCACTCGATGGAGTCCCGATTGAGATCACCCAGCGCCTTGACAATGGAAAGCTGCAGAAAGTCACGGTCACGGCCAGTTCACTACCTCGTGTCGCAGCCAAATAGCTTTCAAAACCCATCCCGTATCACCACCTCGTCATACGCGAGTTGCCCTGGCTTTGGCCACGCGGGCTGGGTGCCCTTGCCGACGGCAATCATGAAAGAGATGACGTGGTCTGCGGGGAGTTTGATGATCTTGGCGACGGCGTCGAAGTCGAAGCCGTCCATCGGGCAGGAGTCATAGCCCATGGCTTTCGCGGCGAGCATGATCGTCATGCCAGCGAGTCCGCAGGAGCGCATGCATTCATCGCGCTGCACCTGCTCCTTGCCCTCGTAATACTGGCCGATTGCGGGGACGAGAAAGTCCTGCACGGGCTGCGGCGCGTTCTTCCAGTAGCGGCCCGGCTCCTTCTTCCAAGCGTCCTGGTCGGCGCACAGGACGATGAGCAGCGAGGCGTCCGTGACCTGCGCCTGATCCCAGGCGACGGCGCGAATCTGTTTCCGCACTTCGGGATCAATCACGGTGACGAAGCGGCAGTTCTGGATGTTGAAGGCGCTGGGAGCCAGCAGCGCGGCCTCCATGAGCTGGCGGATTTCCGCATCGGTCATGCGGTGGTCTGGGTCGTAGTGCTTGATGGCGCGGCGGGCGGCGATGGCGTCGAGTGTGTTCATGGGGTGGGTTTGAGAGTAGCAGATGGATGCCGCAAGCCGAGCATGGTGGGTGGCTGGGTGAAGCGGGTGTTTTGGGTGGAGAGTGATCGTCGGGAAGATGGCAGCGCTGTGCTCATCTCGACGGAGCGAGATGGCTACGGTACGCGGGCGGCTTTGACGAGACCGGCCCAGGCTTTGCGTTCGCTCCACAGCACGAACAACGTGAGAACGGAGATACCAAACAGAACGGGGTCGAGAATGTAGGCGCACTTGGCGAGGAAGATGTGAAAGCAGAAAATGTTCACGAGGATGGGGCCGAGCACGAGCAGGCCGAGGTTGCGCGTGCGGGGCAGAACCACGAGCAGGCCGCCGAGGATTTCCAGCACCTTCACGAAGCCCATTTAGCCGGTGGTACCGACAGCGGCGAAGAAATCGCCCGGAGGCGTCCCAGTCGGCGGTGGTGGCGGCATTTTACCGAGGAAGAACATGGCTCCGAAGAACATGAAAGCGATGCCGAGAACTGCGGCGGCGGCGTTGGATGCGAGTTTCATAGAGTGGGATAGATGGTGAGTGAATTATGGGAGATCAAAGAGCAGCGCCTCGGCCTTGTCATTCGCTGAAATGGTCAGCGTACCCGCATCGTCGGTGCTGATGGCGTCACCGGGATTCAGTGCGGTGCCATTGGCGGTGACGGTGCCTTTGATGAGTTGCAGCCAGGCTCCACGGCCAGCGCGGACTTCGTGCGTGGTTGATTGGCCTGCGGCAAGTCGCACACGGAAGATGTCGGCGTCCTGCTGGATGGTGGCGGAGCCATCGCGGCCATCGGCGGAGATGACGAGCACCTTCGCGGCGGTTTCATGTTCGGACTGCGGATGCCATTCGGTGTAGCTGGGTTTCAGGCCGCTTTGCCGCGGACGAATCCAGATTTGCAACAGACTGCCGGGTTCCGTCTTGGAGGGATTGAACTCGCTGTGTGTGACACCGCTGCCAGCGCTCATGAGCTGGATCTGGCCGGGTTCGAGCACGCGGACGTTGCCCATGCTGTCCTTGTGAGCCAGCGCACCGTGGAGGACGTAGCTGAAGATTTCCATGTCGCGGTGTGGGTGCGTGGGAAAGCCCGCGCCACCGGCGATGACATCCTGATTGATCACCCGCAGGCTGCGGAAGCCCATGTGCGCCGGGTCGTGGTAGTCGGCGAAGCTGAAGGTGTGGTAGCTGTCGAGCCAGCCGTGGTTGCCATGGCCGCGTTCATTGGAGAGGCGCAGATTGAGTTTCATAACGACGCTGCATTCGCGCAGCCGCCGTCATTCCGCCAATGTCACTTGCTTCACAAGTTCATGCTGTGGGGTAATCAACGACCGCCTTTGACCACCTTCACCAGCGGGCGATAACCGAACTCATTGAGCAGCGCGATGCCGCCACGGTCGCTGGAGTCGCGGGCGACGTCGGACCAGGAGTTCAGGGCGTTGTAGATGGACTCCTGCGCCGCCAGGAGAGATTCCGCACGCGCGGCGGGATCGTGGGCTTTGTGCAGCGACTCGATGCAACTGATGAAGTGAAAGGTGAACTCCAGCCGCTTGGCGTTGTAGAGCGTGAAGCTGCGCGAGCCTTCGCGCGCGCGGGTGTTGGCACGGTACATCTCGTTCATCGCGTTGAGGTAGTGTGTTTTGACCTGCGTGAGCCAGTCGGGCACGGGGCCAGTGGCTTCCAGATGCCGCAGCAGCATGTCGGGCGCGGGCAGGCCGAGTTTGGAGTCGTTTTTCGCGATTAGTTGCGCGGCTTTGTCGATCTCTTGGAAGCCTAGCCACATGCGCTCGGCCACGCCTTCGCCGCACAGCGGAGTCACGAGATCGCTGAGCGCTTTTTCATCGGTGAAATCGTTGTGCGGCAGCACGGAACCCGGCACGGGGTCTGCGGTGACGATCTTGAAACCGAGCTTGGCGGCCTGATCGCGAAAACGGGCCGTGATGGCCGCCACATCAGGATTGGCGAAGGTTTTAGCGCCGGCGAAGGCTTTGCGTCCTGCAGTGTCGCCATCCACTTGGATGGGCGCGAAGGCCGTGACATTTGGCGGAATGGCGATGGCGGTGTAGTTGAGCTTTTTGAGCTGCGCGAGGCGTTGTTCCAGCTCCGCAACGCTCCACGACTCATGGCCCATCGCGTCGCCAGTGTAACCATTCCACAAGCGTGAGCCGCTGACCGGCTGCGCGGTGAGTTCGACGGCCTTGGGCATCGCCGCAGTGGCTGCGGAAACCAGCACTGGCGTGGAGGCGCTCTCCGTCACGCAGAAGAGGCTCTCACGCGTGCGCACGAATAAACGACCATCGGCGATGGCCGGTGTGGCGATGATTTCTTCGCCAATATCGTTTTTGCCGAGCACCTTCAATTCAGCGCCGTCTTCCAGCACCACAATGAAGCCGTTCTTGGCCGCGATGTAGATCTTGCCGTCAGCGGCAACAGGCGAAGCGAAGTAGTCGCCAAAATTGCCGAGGCGGCTGCGGTCCCAGAGCGTTTTGCCATCCTTCGCATCGTAGCAACTCGACAAGCCGCCGCTTTTCACGAGGTAGAGCCGGTTGTTGTAAAACAGCGGCGAGGCGAGGTTCGATGGTGTTTTGGGATCGATGTTCCAGAGCACATGTGTCTTCGTCACATCACCGTTGCCGCCGCCTTGAATGGCTTGGACGATGTTGCCGCCGGCTGCCATGTTGTCAGGCGATTGAAAAGCCGTGTCGATTTCTTCGGGGCCAATGACCTTGTCATGATTCTTATCGGAAGCGTCGAATCGCTCGTAAAACTCTTTCGGCATCTCTTCGCGGGCCAAGATGCCGTCCTGGTTCGTATCGAGCCATTCGAGCAGCGCGTGCTTCAACGTGCGCGTGGCGTCGCCATAGCTCTGCACGGCGATGTAGATGACGCCATCATGCACAACGGGCGAGGTCATGATCGTGCGCAGCAGCGTGTTGCAGGTCCAGCGTTCCCTGCCCGTAGCAGGGTCGTAGCCCTTCAATTTGCCGCTGCCTGCAATGACGAGGTCGGTGCGTCCATTTGTCTCGCACAGCACGGGCAACGCATACCCAGCCAGCATGTCCTTGCGCAGCGTCTTCCATTTCTCCTCACCCGTTTTCGCGTTCACCGCGACGACGAAGGGCGATAGATCATCATCCTGACAGAAGATCACCATGCCATCATGCACGATGGGCGAGGACGCAGCACCCCAATCCATCAAGTAAGCCGGACGCGGCATCGTATGACGCCAGACTTCCTTGCCCGTGGCAAAATCAAAGGCCAGCAGGCCGATGGTGCTGAAATAGACGTACACACGCTCGTCATCTGCAGCCGGCGTCGAGGACGCATGGCTGTTCGGCGGCGTGATGCGCGGCAGCGTGCCGGTTTCGAACTCGCTGCGCCAGAGCTGCTTGCCACTGGCGGCATCAAAGCTGAACACCGCCGCCTTCGAGTCGCCTGCCATCGCGGTGGTGAACACGTGGCCGCTTTTGACAATCGCCGATCCGATGCCGTCCCCGATCTTCGCCTTCCACGCGACGTTTTTGTCTTTCGAGAATTCCGATGGCAGGTTTTTCGAGGAGGAAACGCCGCTGCCATTGCTGCCTCGGAACTGAGCCCAGTCCTCAGCGTGAAGGGTGCATGCGAGGAACAGAAGAGCGCAGATCGAGCGATGCATAATGGATAGAGAGGTGATCAACCAAACAGCTCTGTCAGCGGCTTGCCCTCATCGAGCAGGTTGTAGGCGCGGCCGAGCTTGTCCTTGGCTTCGAGATCGCCGATGCCCATGGCGTAATAGACCGTTTTGGTGATGTCCTCGGGGCGGATCGGCTTGTCCTTCGGCAGTTCGGCCCGCGCATCGGTTTCGCCGACGACCTGGCCGCCACGGATTCCGGCACCCGCCATCAGCACGCTCATGCAGGACGTCCAGTGATCGCGTCCGGCACCAATCGTGCCGCCGGAGCGGCGATCGCCGACTTTGGGCATGCGACCCATTTCACTGGTGACCATGACGAGTGTTTCATCGAGCAGACCGCGCGAAGACATGTCTTCGAGGAAGGCGGAGAAGCAGCGATCAAACTGCGGCAGGAGGTTTTCGCGCAGGCAATTGAAGTTGTTGCCATGCGTGTCCCAACTACCAGCGCTTTTGCATTTTTTCGCGAGATTTTCATCCCCCATCCAAAAGACCGTGATGAACGGCACGCCAGCCTCGACCATGCGCCGCGCCATAAGCAGGCTCATGCCGTTGATGTCCTGTCCGTAGCGTTCGCGCAGTGCGAGCGGCTCGGAGTCGATGTCAAAAGCGTTTGTCGTGCTGCTGGAGGAGAGCAGGTCAAAAGCACGCCCCTGCTGCTTCACGTAGTTTTGCACGGCCATTTCGTGATCGAGTTCACGACGAGCATCATTCATCGCGGCAAGCAGCGCCTTGCGATCCTGCATGCGCGTAGCCGACATGCCACTGGACATGGAAATCGTTGGCGCGGCAAACTTGAGCGGTTCATCGAAACGTCCGTTCAGGAAAAACGGGTCGTGTTCCACGCCGATTCGCCCGGCGAATTGCCCAGGACGCGTGAAGGGCAGCTTGCTCGGCTTGTGCGGCAGCGTGATGAGCGAAGGCAGCGAGGGATGTTGCGGGCGCTTCATGCCGATAACGCTGCCCATGTAGGGCCAGTCGTCGGGATAGGGACGGCGGTCGTTGCCCTGCTGCTTGAAGGTGATGTCGGGGGCGTGGCCAGTGAGATTGTAATAATAACCGGCGTGATGGTCGCCCGTCGCCAGTCCACCATCGGTGACTCCATGGATCATGGAGAAGTGGTGCGCCTGCTTCGCCAACAAGGGCAAATGCTCGCACAGGCGGATGTCATCGCCCGTGGTGCGGATCGGCTTGAACTCACCACGATACTCCAGCGGTGCCTCCGGCTTCATGTCCCACATGTCAATGTGCGAAGCGCCACCACAGAGGAAGAACAGCACCGTCGATTTAGCCGGTTTCGCGAGCGTCGGCGCGGCCACAGCAGGTCCGGTGGTGGCATGCGCACCGCTTCTGAAACCAAGCGACGCCAGACCCATCGTCGAGGCCGTGAGAAAGGCCCGGCGGTCCATGGCAGGGCGAAACAGTGGTGTGTGCATAAAATGTGGTGAGACTTCTACGTCCGCCAAACGGCAGGCTTGCAAACGTAGGATGGGTTTGGCGTAAGCCCGCCCGTCTGATGCGTGATGCCAACTCACAGAACCTCGCGCGCATCCAGAGCCGGGCGGTCCGGCGGCGAAAGCTCTGCGGTTATTTGAAAACTCATTCCGCCGCACACACCCAGCCTACGGCCCGATTTGCGCACGAAGCTGGACTGTGGTCTGCTCCGGCGTGGAATTTCACCAGCTTCGTTACTTCATCGCCGCCGCCGAAGATTTGAGCATTTCGGCCGCAGCGAAACGGCTACACGTCACGCAGCCCGCGCTGAGCCGTCAAATCGCCGTGTTGGAGGCAGAGCTGGGCGTGGCGTTATTCGATCGCATCCGCAAACGCATCCACCTCACCGAGCTGGCCGCGCAGCTCGTGCGGGAGAAGCATTGACGCCCTCAATGCAACCTCGGCTTTTATCAATTCGAGAAATGACGGCGGACTGAGCAGGGTTGCGGCATGCAACAGCTCATCATCGACAAGCCCTATCGTTTCATCCCCTCCCGCAACAGCCGCTTCTGGAGCACGCTGGTGCATCTTTGGCTGCCAGGGCATCTGCGGAAAGCACATGGCATCGAATCCTGCGAATGCGTCGGTGCGGAGCGTCTGCGTGAATCGTTGAACGCAGGGCATGGGGTGCTGCTGGCGGCGAATCATTGTCGGCCCTGTGATCCGATGGTGATCGGGCGTAGCCTGCGGCCGCAGGTGCGCTGTGATTTCAGCACGATGGCGAGCTGGCATATTTTCCATCAGAGCCGCATGCAGTCTTTCTTACTGCCGCGCATGGGCGGCTTCAGCATGTTTCGTGAAGGAATGGACCGCGAGTCGCTGAATCACGCCACGCAGATTCTGGGCGAGGCCCGCAGGCCACTGATCGTATTCCCGGAAGGTTTCATCACGCGCAGCAATGATCATCTGGCGAACCTGATGGATGGCGTGGCCTTCATGGCGCGGCTGGGAGCGAAGATGGCGGCGAAAATCGACCCGCAGCGCAAGGTGGTGATCCATCCGACCTTCCTGCGCTATTTTTTCGGCGGCGACCTCGAAGCCACGCTGCGTCCGGTGCTGAAGGATCTGGAAACAAAACTCTCCTGGCAACCGCAGGTGCATCTTTCGGTGCGCGAAAGCGTCGCGAAACTCGGTGAGGCGCTGCTGGCGCTCAAGGAGATCGAATACCTCGGCGCATGCCGCAGTGGAGCGCCGGCGGAGCGCGTCGGCATCTTGATTGATCATCTGCTATCACCGTTGGAACAGCAGTGGCTCAAAGCGCCGCGACGCGAAAAAGACACAATGGAGCGCATCAAAACGCTGCGCACCGCCATCGTGCCAGATTTGCACGACGACAGCATCGCCGAGGCCGACAAGGCCGCGCGCTGGCGGCAACTGGCGGATCTTTACCTCGTACAGCAACTGCACTGCTACCCCGGCAGCTATCTCGACACTTCGGCAGCGCCAGCGCGGCTGCTGGAGACGGCAGAACGCTTTGAGGAAGACCTGACGGATGTGGCACGCCTCCATGCGCCGATGCGCGCGGTCGTGATGATCGGCAAGGCCATCGAAGTATCGCCAGAACGCCCGCGTGGCCTGTCCGCCGATCCCGGCACGCTCGCCATTCGTCAGCAGCTCGAAGCGCTCATGGCCGAATCTCTGAATCATTGCACGGCATGAGGAGGTCGGGCTTTCCTGCCCGACGGCGCAGGACTGGAAAGTCCTGCCTCCAAAGGACCACTTGACCACACATCAAACCATGAACATCACCACCATCCTCCTGCGTCTCGGCATCGTCGTCATCGCGCTTGCCGCCTGGCATTGGACGAAAATGCTCATTGCCCGCAAAACCACACCGCGTCATGGCCTGGGCGATCTCGTTCACGATCTCACCGCCCGCTGGCATGGCTGGCTGAGCCAACATGATCGCGCGGCAAACCGGCTGCTCATCATCAGCTCGTTCTTCATAGATGTGCTGGCGCTGGCGGTCATCGCGCTCGCGGTATTTGGCGGCAGTTTCGCGCCATTCATCGCGCTGCTCATTCTGTTTGGCCTGCGGCAGCTTTCCCAAGCCATCTGCACGCTGCCGCCACCTCCCGGCATGATCTGGCGGCATCCGGGCTGCCCCTCGCTACTGGTGACGTATGAGGTGGGGAATGATTTCTTTTTCTCCGGCCACACGGCGCTGGCCGTACTCGGGGCCTTGGAAATTGCGCAGATCGGTCCGATGTGGCTCGGCATCGGCGTCGCGGTGATCGCTTGTGGCGAAATGGCGACGGTGCTGGTGCTGCGGGCGCATTAGGAACTCGGACAAAAATAAATCGCCAATTGGTTAAGTAATGTTAATAGTCTGGATGGAACTCACCATCACCACACAGATGCAGGAAATTTGGAAGCAGACGCTGGCGAAGCTCATTGGGGCAGACCGGCGGCTATT
>JBDNIB010000665.1:0-2428 GCA_041688535.1 Prosthecobacter sp. | reverse complement strand
CAGTTGAACCTCTATGGTCAGATCGGCTCGTTGAGTAGCTACCTCAAGCTGGTGGACGGCAATCGTGACTTCAAGGTACTGGCCACTCCGAGTGTGTACGCCAAGAACGCCGCCAAGTCCGTCATTTCCTCCGGCCAGCGCATCGCCGTGCCGGCTCAGATTCTCTCCAACGGCGGTTTTGCTTCCGGCATCGCCAACACCAGCGTCAGCGTTGAATACCGCGACGTGTTGCTGAAACTGGAAGTCGTGCCGCTGATCAATTCCGACGACGAGGTCACACTCAAGATCGCCCAGATCAACGATAACATCGTCGGTACGCAGACGATCTCCGGCAACACGGTGCCCACCATCGGCACGCAGGAGTTGGTGACGGAAGTGGCCATCAAAAACGGTGCCACGGTAGTCCTCGGTGGACTGATCACCGAGCGCGTGAACAACTCGGAGAACGGGGCCATTTTCCTGCGACGCATTCCCATTTTGAAGCATCTCTTTGGCACCACCAGCCGCGAAAATATCCGCGAGGAGTTGCTCATCTTCATCCAGCCGCACATCATCAGGTCCAGCGATCCGCTGGACGGGCCGAACCGGATCGAGGCCGCCCGTACCGACTTGTTTCATGAGTCCATGCAGTTTGGCAGTCCAGGGCTGGAGGACATTCCGCGGGCGCTGCCAGCCAGGTAGTGTGGCCGCTGCGGTGTCAGTTGTTCAAATCTGCTGCAGCTTGTTTCGCTCGTTCGGTGTACGGCACACCGGACAGATGGTGACGGCGATCTTGCGTTTCGGCTCGCAGGCGTAGGCTGTGCCGCAGATGCGGCACTGGATGGCGATGTGCCGCCGGTACACTTCGCGTCGCCGGTCCAGCCAGAAGCTGCGAAACCACAGCACGCACACCGTCGTGACCCCGACGGCCATGAACAGAATGATCAGTCCGCTGAGTTGGATGGGAATCATGGGATGATCGGAGCCTCCCAACGGAAAGAGATTTCTCCCCACTCGATGCGCTGCACCAGGGAGGCGTCAAATCGCAGCGCACTGACGGCGGCGCTGAGCTGGCGCATCACTTCAGCGTCTTCGGTGCTGCTCAGCGGCAGCGCGGTGATGATCTGGCCTGCCGCACCGACGGCCACGCGGAACTGCACACGCGTGGGCTGCGTGAGCTGGATGTCCGGCAGTACCACGTTCGTGGGGCCGCGTTTCGCCAGCGCTGGACTCACGATGGCATGTAATTTGTCAGCAGGTGGCGTCGTGGCCGCTTCTGTGGCGCGTCGCGGCACTGGTGGCAGCACCGAGGAAGTGGCGGTGAAGAGTCGTGGCTGCTGCGTCGCTGCCGTGACGGTCGTCATCACACGCAGCTTGAGCTGATGCTCTTCAAATGATGGGCGAAACGCCAGTAGGGCATTCGCGGCGGGCAGGGCTTCATCACCCTCGCTCAATAACGCGAAACTGCGGTCTTGCGCGCGGTGGATCAGCGCCAGCGCCGCCGGATCATTGGGGTCCAGTGAAATCACATGCTGTGGTGTCGTCGGCAGGCGCTGCGTGACCGGATGTACGATGCGAAAGATGAAAAAAAAGCCCGCCATCGTTCCCATCAGCACCAGCAGCGCCGCGAAGAGGTGCCAAGTCGAATGATCGCGCACTCCCCAGGCGAAAATCAGCGGTTCGGGCGCGTGTGGTTTGGAGGGCATGCCGGGACGGTGCGTGAACAGGGCTACGATTTCGGCGGCACGGTGGAATGTGCCACCTCGTAGCCGAGTTCGAGCGCAATATTACCGATCTCCAGCACCCGGCCAAACGGTGCTTGCTTGTCAGCGTGGATGATGGCGCGGCGTTCGCCCTCACGCAGTGCCTTGAGCTTGTCACGCAGCTCGTCTGTGCTGGTGCGCACCCCGTCAAGGTACAACAGATTTTCCGTCCCGGCGGCTACGGTGATGATGTGTGCGCGGTCAAACCCGGTCAGGCGTGAGCTGGACTGCGGATAATCCACCTTGATGCCGGACCGCACCACAAAGTCGCTGCTGAACAAAAAGTACACCAGCAACAGCAGAATCGTGTTCAGCAGCGGTGCGGTGTACAGCCAGGGGCTTTGCTTTGGCAGATTGCTTTCGAGCTTCATGGTTGCTGACGGAAAAGGGGTGCTTGGTCGTTCAGGCGGGCTGGGTTTGGTTGGCAGCCTGTTCAATTCTCATAAAATTGCATCATCCTTTCAAGCCGCGTGTGCGCAGTTTCGTCACTGGCGCAGTGGCTTCTGCCGGGCGGAGTTCCACGATGTTGTCGGCGCTGTTCGCGTCCTCGATCAGATTCACGATCTCAATGCCAGCACGCTCCAAGTCATGCATCAACGAACGGGCGCGTGCGCTGAGAAAAGCGAAGGAAAGATAAGCGGGAATCGCCACCACCAAGCCGAGCGCCGAGGTGACTAGGCTTTGAT
>JBDNIB010000664.1:0-9593 GCA_041688535.1 Prosthecobacter sp. | reverse complement strand
CGCGTATCCGGGCAGCGATGCCATCGCCACGCTGGCGGCGCGGGTGGAGGTGGCCGGATTGCCGGAACTGATCGCGTGGATGACGCAAAACGGCATCGACCTCTGTGTGGCGGGCGAGGAGGCATTGCTGGTGCAGGATCGCGGGCTATCAAACCTGTGCGCGGAGGCGGGCATCCCCTGCTGGGGACCGCGGAAGGAGATCGCGCAACTGGAGGCATCGAAAACCTTCGCCAAGAATTTTTTGCAGCGCCACGGCATCCCGACGGCGGATTTCACGATCTGCACGAATGCGGCGGAAGCCAAGGCGGCGCTGGCGGAGCTGCCGATCGTGCTGAAGTTCGACGGACTGGCCGCTGGCAAGGGCGTGGCGGTTTGCACGGACCAGGCGGAGGCGGAAGCGTTCGTGGATGACGTGATGGAGAAGCGCTGCTTCGGCGCGGGCGATCTGCTGGTCGAGCAATGCCTCACGGGACCGGAGATCTCGGTGTTCGCGTCGGTGTGTGATGAATCGTATCAAATCCTCATGCCTGCGCGTGACTACAAGCGCATTCGCGACAACGACCAGGGTCCAAACACCGGCGGCATGGGCGCGGTGGCGTCGCTGGAATTGGCGGAGCCGGCGCTGATGCAGCGCATCGAGCGCGAGATCGTGCAACCGACGGTGCAGGGCATCTTGAAGGACGGCTTGAAGTATCGCGGCTTCCTCTACTTCGGTCTCATGCTCACGCCCAACGGGCCGCAGGTGATCGAGTACAACTGCCGCTTCGGCGATCCCGAAGCCGAGGCCGTACTGCCGATGCTGCGTGGTGATTTTGCGACGTATGCGTTTGAAGCGGCGAAGGGGAATTTGCAGCCGGAACTGATTCAATTCGCGCCTGGCTGGAGCATCTGCCTGATTTCAGCAAGCGCCGGTTATCCCGCGTCCTCACGCAATGGTGATGTGATTTCCGGCTTGGATGCCGTGAGCGGCGCACGGGTGTATCACTGTGGCACGAAGCGGAACGCAGCGGGGCAGTTTGAGAGCAACGGCGGCCGTGTGCTCGCCGTGGTGGCGCAGGGCGCGACGCGGTCCGAAGCGCGGGAGAAGGCGTATGCCGAGACTGCGAAGATCACGTTTGATGGCATGCAGTGGCGTTCGGACATCGGGCAGATGCACTTTGAATGAAGTGTTCGACAAGCATGCCTAGATGAATAGGTTTTGCCCATGCCTGCCACACTTGATGCCATTGCCAAAGATGCGTTGGTGCTCACACGCAATGAGCGCCTGACGCTGGCGCGACAGCTCTTGGTCAGTGTGGAGCCTGATGCTGAACAGGATGTGGAGGGGGCATGGGAGGAGGAGATCGGCCAGCGGATCAGCCGTTTTGACGCGGGTCTTTCACCTGCGATTCCCGCTAATGAGGTCTTCGCCCGACTCGCGACGATTGCTCCCGGACGATGAAGCGTGAGGTTGAGTTCCTTCCAGAGGCATTGTGCGAGGTGGAGGAAGCCACGCGCTACTACCAATCCTGTGATGCTGAACTGGGGCTGCGCTTTCGCCAACTGGTGGAAAGCGCCTGTGTGACGATCTCGCAATCGCCGCTGCATTGGAATGAGCGCAAAGGTGGATTCCGGCGGGTGAATCTGCGCGGCTTCCCCTATTACATCGCCTACTTCATGCGTGGTGAGCGCATTCTGGTCGCTGCGGTGGCGCATGCGAGCCGACATCCTGATTACTGGAAGCGCAGGCCTGCGTCATGAGACGGATGTTTGCATCTTCGCCAGACGCTCATCGCTTTCGAGATGCCCGGACCAGCCGAAGTGGCAGCGGAACTCGAAGCATTCGCGCATTTGCTCGAAGGAGCCGGTCCATTCGGGTTTGTTGGAGGCGACGGTGATGTCTGAGGGGGCGAAGCCGGTGATGGGGAGGCGCTGGATGGCGAAGGCGTCGTTGAGGAGGCGGGTCTTTTTCCAATTGAGTCCCATGAGCTGGGCGCTGACGCAATCGACCGCCACGGGATGCGTGCCAGCGAGGATGACACCGCTTGCGACGGGATCGCAGGACATGGGGCCGTCGCCATCGCCGCCGATGATGCCATCGACGATGGTGAGGTAGCGGAGCGGTTTGTCACGGCGTCTGCCGGTGCCGTCGAAGTAGAAGAAGCATTTGTGCAGATCGAGGATCATGCGCCAGGCGGTGTTGTTACCGTGCCAGTTGCCGGAGCGGACGACTTCCTTGGTATCGCCAAAGACGACGCGGCCGAGCTTTTTCAGCGGCACGAAGAGCTTGGAGAGGAAGAAGCGGCCAAAGAGGATTTTTTTGGCGGTGCGCATCAGCGAGCCTTCGAGCGCGCGTTTGGCGGAGGACTCCGCGAATTGATCGCCACCTTCAGCTGGCGTGCCTTCGGTGTGGCGTGGGAGCCAGTTGGTGCGCGGGGTGGTGCCGACGAGATTTTTCAGCGCGACGGTGAGGCCAACTTTTTTGTGTGTCTTGAGCTTGGGAATGTTGATGAGCACGTCGGCGTTCATCGGCGTGCGGCAGATGCGGTATTCGTGATGCGGATCGGTGTGCTGGCGGTTGGTCGTGGCGAAGTCGAAGGAGGCTCCGTAGAGCTTGCCGAGGCCGGGGTGGCCGAGGAATTCGCTATCGGCATCGAGATGAATGTCCACTGCACCGGAGGGGTCGCTGGGCAGTTCGCGTTTGGCGATGGTGACGCCATCGTCGATGGTCCATTCCTCACAGCGCATGTCGAAGAGCAGGAAGGCGATGCCGGGAAACTCCTTCGTGAGATCGGTGATGAGATCGTCGAGTTTGTGCAGGCGGCGGATGGTGGCGAAGGAGGAATCGCTCTGTGGTGCATCGCACAGCGTGACCGAGCCGTGGCCATGGAGTTTTTTCGCGGCCCAGCGGGCGACTTCACGCACGACGGCGGGATGGGTGATGATGGTGAGCCAGCCGTCTTCGAGCTCGGGCTTGCTGGCGTTGTGTTCTTTGACCCAGTTCGGCTTGATGACGACGCGGTCGCCGGGCGTGATGAAGTCGGCAGCGAGTTCGAGCGCATTGATCGCGGCCTCGATCTGCTGGCGCAGGGCACCCGCATCGTCGTAGCTGGCCTTGCCGCTAAAGACGGAGACTTTGGGGGAGCCGAACGAGGAAGGGGAGAGCGTGTTCACGAGATCGGGCTATGTAAGGGCGGCACGTTCTCTTTGCAACGTGGCGGCTGCCGCCGATTCTGCGCGCATGAAGAAAATGGTGCGGGTCATTCGCCTGATTTTGACGCTAACCATCGCGGCCATGGTCGTGATGGAGCTGTGGCGGCGGCTGGGGCCACGACTGGCCGAGCTGCCGGCCTCGGCAGTGGTGGCGAAGCCGCTCGATCCGGCGTTTCAGCGGCTCACGCCGCGTGAGGTGGCGACGCTGCCGCTGGCGGTGCGGTTTGACATGCCGCTGGGCGCGGAGCACGGGACGTTCACTTACAATGCACGGGCGTTCCGCATCAGGCGGCATCTGGGGGATGATTTGAACGGCATCGGCGGGGAGAATTCCGATCTGGGCGATCCCGTTTATGCGGCCGGGGCGGGGCGGGTGGTTTATGCGGGGGTGCCGGATGAAAGCTGGGGCCGCATGGTGATCCTCGCGCACCGGCTGCCGGAGGGGGATGAACTCGGCCCGGTGGTGCAGACGATGTACGCGCATTTGGAGTCGATCCAGGTGCGCACGGGGCAAAGCGTGCAGCGCGGGGAGCCGATTGGCACGGTGGGCACGGCGAAATCAGCGCCGTTGGCGCACCTGCATTTCGAGGTGCGGGTGGGACCGTATGTGAATCCTGGGCAAGGGTATGCGGACACGGCGCTGAACCGGGTTTCCCCTGAAACATTCATCCGTTACCATCGCGGGGCGGAGGCTACGGTGTTGAATCCCGCGCCGCCAAAAGATTGAAAATCAGAAAAGAACATTTGAAGGAAGCCGCTTGGGAGCCGTCATTCCTATAGCCCTTTCTGCTCATGCGTCTGCTCTACCTCCTCTTTTCCCTGACCCTGGTCGTGCAGGAGGTCCAGGCCCAGCCGGTGAAGGCGATACCGGGGCAGCTCGCCTGCGAATCGCTGTGCGCGGAGCTGTTTGCCTCCATCCGGGCCGATCCTGACAAGATGGTGATGCGAATCGAGGAGGCGCTGGTCATCAATGAGTCCTGCGCGGCGGAGATTGTCACGGCGGCGATTGACGCAGTGAACGCCGAGCCAGCGATGGTGCGCAAGATCGTGGAGACTGCGATGGATTTGTCCCCAGCGAAGGCGTCGGTGATCGCGTTAGCGGTGAAGCGCTACACGGCCCCCACGGTCGTGGCTGCGGTAAATGAGGAGATTCGCCGGCCAGAGCTGCCAGATTTCGTCACACCGAAACCCTTGCCAGGAGAAGAGGTGCGGCGGGCGGAGCTGCCGCTGATGAATCGCAGCCTCCCCATCGTTGAAGTGCGGCGGGCAACGGTTGCTCCCGAGTCATGGCCAGCGGTGCCGAAAAATTTGAAGCATGTGCCGAAGGCGAAGAAACTTCGCGAGTAGGATGTCGTCTGTCGCGCAGCAATAACGCTACTTGGGAATCTCGTTGAGCGTGTAGTAGCCGACGCTGTGCAGCAGCGGGAGTTTTTCGGCGCTGCGGACGCCGTCGAGGTGCAGCTCGTGAATGTGGCCCTTGGTGAGCGGGGAGATGGTGAGGCGGACGGATTTGCCATCTGCGGCGACTTTGGCGGCGGTGATTTTTGGAAGGATCTCGCTCACTTCGTCGCCGCCGTATTGCTCGCGGTAGGCATAGGTGAACTCGCGCATGCTGTAGCTCTTCAAATCGCCAGCGGTGGCGGGATCGATGGGCTGGGTGAAGGTGACTTCAAAGCCGTCGGGTTTGGCACGCATCTCGTGCATCTCGAAAGGCGTTTTGCCGGTCCATTCGCATTTTTCGAAGCAGAAGGGCTTGCCGCCGCGTGCGCCCCAGCCGCGATCGCTGCCACCGGCGAAGACGCGGCCTTCCTCATCCATACGGCCGCCGATCAGGCCGCTCTTGAAGCCGCTGCGGAAGGGAAATACGACGCCTTGTTTGATGCCGTTGACGGTCTCGAGGAAGACGCGGCTGAGATTGCTGTGGGATTGGTCGGCGATGAAGAGCTGTTTTGAAAACGGGCCGAATTTGCCGCCGCTGGTGTCGCAGATGATGGCGGTGGCGGAGTTGCCGATCTTGCCGTGAACGAGGTAAACAGCGGGTGGGAGTAGCTCTTTGATGCGCTCGCGTTCTGCCACCATGCGGTCGGGGTCGCCACCGGGACGGGCTTCCTTGCGGCCGCGGTCGCCTTGGAATGCTTCGGGGATGGGATCGATGGGGCGCGTTCCCATGTTCGGGGCGAGATTGTACCAAGCATTGCCGCCGGGATGCCCCTGGAAGGTGCCGGGGACGAGGTGCTGGAGCGTGCAGGCACCGTGCCACGGGCCTTGATTGTCGCAGTAATAGACCTCGCCATCCGCGTCGAAACCGATGCCGCCGGGGCTGCGGATGCCGGAGCAGGTGGGGACCATGGTGCCGTCGGGTTTGATGCGTAGCGCCCAGCCGCGAAATGGTGCCGCACTGCTGAACGAGCCGGTGAGGCAGAGCGTGACCCACAGGTCGCCCGCCTTGTCGAAGCGCGAGCCGATGGCGTATTCGTGATAGTCACCGGAGACGCCCCAACTGTCGTTCACATTGTCGAAAACATCGGCGCGGCCGTCGCCATCCACATCTTTGAGCCGGGTGATTTCATAGCGTGTGGTGGCGTAGATGTTTTTGTCCTTGGGGTTGTAGGCAATGCCGAGCACCTCATGCAAACCGGAGGCGAAGAGCTGGTAGCTCACCTGGGATGCATCACTGCTGCCAGCGCCGCTGACGATCCAGATTTCACCGCGACGCGTGCCCATGACGAGCCTGCCATCGGGCATCAAATCAATCGAACCGACCTCGATCGCGGTCTCCTTCGGTGTCTCGAAGGTAGTGATCTTGTAGAAGTCGGCTTCGACGGGATCAACGGCCCACAGCGAAGGACTGAAAGCGAGGAGCAGGGAGAAAAAGCGTTTCATGGGAGTCGTCACGGTGAAGATTTATTGCGCCCACTGGTAGGTGATGGTCATGACGCCGGGTTTGGCCGGGATGACGAGGTTCGCACCGGCGAGCTGGGCATCTGCGGCGGTGATGCGATATTTTTGCGGACCGGTGGCGATGAAACCGCCATCCTTGCTCTCAAACGGGCCGCTGGCGATGCGATACCAGGCGTTGGCGGGCAGTGCGCCGCTGATTTTGAGGGTGCGGGTGAGCTTGGCGTTGCCATCGGGTTTGTTGCCATCGCCAGAGATGGTGAATGATTCCTCCACGGCGGCATCGTGCCAGGTGTAGCGGAAGGTGGGGCTGCGTTTGGCGTCGAGGGTGTAGCCCTGCCATTTGAAATCGTCGTAGCGTTTCGTTTTGTCCCACTGCGGCCATGCGGCGTCGGGTTTGTCCGTGATGAAGAAGGCGGGGGTGACCTCGCCGGTGGGTTGCAGCACGTCGTAACCGAGCGGTTTTTCATGACCACCGCCGCGCGAGTTCCAGTGCCGTGAGGCGTCAATGAACGCGCCGCGCCAGATCAGCGCGAGGTTCATACTCTCGGCGCTCCAGGCGATGTTGATGCCGCCAGGGTAGCCGACACCGATGCCACGGTTGCCCGCACCTTGGATGAAGTTGCGATAGATGACCGGTTCCTGCGCGACGACGAGCGGGATAGGGTCGAACTCCTTCTGTTTTTTCGCGCCGCCCTGCCACTGCGGATGCAGCCATTTCGACAGCGGGGTGATTTGAAAATCCGCGCCCTTCCACGCGGCATACAGCTCGATTTGACCGCCGCCTTGGAAGTATTCGAGGCGGAACTCATGCGGACCTTTGTCCAGCGTGACGCCTTGCTCCTTGATCTTGCTGGCGGGGTGAATGCCGTCATCATTCACGACCTCCTTGCCGTCAATGAGCAGGCGCGCGCCGTCATCGCTGGCGAGGAAGAAGCGATACGAGCCTTTCTTGGGCGCGTTGAGCTTGCCGGTGAAGACGACGCCGAACTCGTTCTTGTAGTCGTCGAGTTTCACCTGAATGAGGTTGTCATCGACTTTGCCTTCACGGTGCGGTTTGAGCTTGGAGAAATCGGGGAGCTGCTTCCAACTGCCGAGGTAGAGCGCGAATTGCAGATCCTGCAGCCCTTCGCCCAGCGGCTCGACCTTCAGCTCACCGCGCATGGTCATGGCGTGGCCGGGAAAGGTGCAGACGTAGGGGTAGGTGCCGGGTTTGGCGGGGGCGGTGAAGCTCAGCACCTCTTTTTCATGCGGATTGAGCATTTTCGAGTGTGCCCAGATGCGCGGATCGTCGGGCAGCCAGTTGCGCTTCAGCGCGATCTCGGCAGCGGCGGGGTTTTCCATCTGCTTCAGCGCCATGGCCGCCGTGTCCGTGCCGGGCTGGCAGAAGACGAGGTTGTGAGGGAGGTCATCGCCATTTTCAAAGCTGATCTTCACCGGCTGGCCGGGCTGCACGATCATCTCGGACAAGTCGTATTTCATCTGCGCCGTCATGGTTTTCAGCGTGAAGACGGCGGTCTCGGCGGCAGGAAGGCCAGCCGAGGTGATGAGGAGGGCAAACAGGGGGCGGATCATGGGAGCGCGGGTAAACGGCAGGTGCGGACGCTGCCTTGCGAAAGAGTTGCGTCAACGGCCCGAGTTTCATTTCATTCGCACTTTGTGCTTGGCGGTAGCGCCCGGATTTGGTTATCTATGCGCATGCACGAACGCACCTGGCATCTCCTCAAAGCCTCGGACAAGGAAGTCTATGGTCCCATCGCTCTGGAAACCCTGCGCGGCTGGGCGGCGGACGCGAAGGTCTCGCCGCTCGACAAAATCTCGAGCGATAACCGCATGAGCTGGCAGCGTGCGCCGATGATCCCGGAACTGCAAATGGACCTGCTGGTCCAGATGACGGACAATTACCTCTACGGTCCGACCAATGTGGCGACGATTCAGGAATTCCTGGCCACCGGCGAGATCGACGAAAATGTGACCATCATCAACTGCCTGGACAACTCGGAGTCTCGGCTGTCCGAACTCTCCTGGTTCCAGGCCAGCCCGCATCATGTGCGCAGCTCGTCCACGACGTTCAAAGGCACGCAATGGCCCGATGACAAAAAACTGCCGGGCGATGCCTCGCAGCAGTCACGTATCGTCATTCTGGAAAAGCAGACCATGGAACTCCAGCGCGTGGTGGACGAATGGCAGCATGCTTACAACAGCCTGCGTCAGCAGTTCATCGAGGCGACCGGCTGTGAGCCGATGTAGGCCGCCGCCGCATCAGGCAGACTCGGTTTTATCATCGTGCGCCAGTCCGGGCAGCGTTTTCGCCTTGTCGGCGTAACGGTCGAAACGATTGGAGAGAATCAGCAGCGTCGGTGCCCAGAGACCGATGAAGATGCCAAAGCGCTCAGCGTGGGCCTGCTCTTCGGGCGCATCACCGTTGACGAACCACCAGATCCAGATGGAGAGCACGATGGAAAGTATGCCCGCCTGGAAACAGATGGTGCTGAGAGTGCGGCAGATGGAAGGGTTCATGCGGTCAAACTGCCACGAACCCACGCCCTCCGGCAAGCGATCACCGCCGCTAGCGCAAGGCAGGCGGATCAAATCGCAGCCACGGGCGCGTAGTGTGGTGCTTGAGAGAACGCAGGGCTGGGGCATAGTGCATGCAGAATGCCCGCCCCCGCTGAAATCCGCTGCGCCCCCGCCCCCGTCGCCCCCAAACGGCCACGTGTCGCGCCACAGCAGCCCAGACCGAAGCCGCAGACGGCACCGCCCGCGCTGGAGCCGCCTTGGCACGTCATCCTGCTGGATGATGAGACGCACACCTTTGAGTATGTGATTGAGATGCTGCATGCGGTCCTCGGGCATTCGCAGGAGCTGGCGTTGCGCATGGCGCGGGAGGTGCATGCCCGCGGCCGGGTCATCGTGGCCACGGTTCATAAAGAGCTGGCGGAACTGCGGCAGCAGCAGATCGAGGAATACGGCCCCGACCGTCGCGTGCCGGAGTGCCAGACCTCCATGCGTGCCACCATCGAGTGCTCGGAGTAGCTACACCTGCCGTGCGCGTGGTTCCGTGATGCCGCGCAGCAGCAGGATGGATAGCAGCGAGAACAGCGCCGCCAGCGTGGCGACGAGCTGGAACGAGCCGCTCAGCGCATAAATCATGCCGCCCAGGCTCGTGGCCAGCAGCAGTGCCCACACATTGCAAAAGCCCAGCATGGCCTGCAGCGTGGAGCGGCGCTCCAGCGGACACAGCTCCGCCGTCAGCGTCAGATCGCCCACGCGGTCCAGAAACAGGCCGAAGCCGAGCACAAAATAGGCCGCGCTGAAGCCGCTAAATGACTGCGTCAGGCAGACCCAGACACACAGCGTCACGCAGACGAGGCGGGCCAGGATGAGCAGCACCTTCCCGCCGCTGTGGTAGCCCAGCCAGGCTGCCAGCGTGCTGCCCAGGATCGTGCCGATGTTCTGGAAGGAAACGAAGTGCCCCTCGTCCGCCTCCGGTCTGCCGGTGG
>JBDNIB010000663.1:0-2476 GCA_041688535.1 Prosthecobacter sp. | reverse complement strand
CTCTCGCACAGCGGTTCGCGTGGTGCGGGTGCCCAAGTGTGCCAGCACTACAGCCGCATCGCCATGGATCGACGCTACGATTTGCCGAACGAGATGAAGCACCTCGCGTGGCTGACCTTTGAGGAAGAAGCGGGCCAGGAATACTGGGCCGCCATGAACCTCATGGGTCGCTACGCGGCGGCGAATCATGCGCTCATTCACAAACACATCGCGAAGAAGGTCGGCGCTCATGTTCATGCTCGACATCGAGAACCATCACAACTTCGCGTGGAAGGAGACGCATGTCGTGAACGGCGAATCGCGCGAAGCCATCGTGCATCGCAAAGGCGCGACGCCTGCGGGTGCCGGAGTGCTCGGGGTGATCCCCGGCTCAATGGCGACGCCCGGCTTCGTGGTGCGTGGCAAAGGCAAGGCGGAGTCGCTCAACAGCGCCTCACACGGTGCCGGCCGTGTGATGAGTCGCAGCAAGGCGCTACAGAGTTTCGCCTGGGGCAACGTGAAGAAGCAGCTCGCCGCCGCTGGTGTCGAGCTGCTCAGCGCGGGCCTTGATGAAGTGCCGGGTGTTTACAAAGACATCCACGCAGTCATGGCCGCGCAAACCGATCTTGTGGAGGTGCTAGGCGAGTTTCGTCCGCGCATCGTCAAGATGTGTCCGGCGGGACCGGCGGAAGATTGAGAGTCCAGATCAACAACCACGGAATACACAGAATACACGGAAAAGAATCATGGAATGACCAAGAAGCCAAGTCGGCCTGGGTTTCCGTGTATTCCGTGGTCAATTCAGAATGACTCAGACGAGATGAATGACATCCTCACCAAATCCACCGTCCTGGTGCTCAACCGCAACTGGCAGGCTATCGCCGTGAAAAAGCCGATGGAGACCTTTGGCATAATCGCGACCGGCGCGGCCACAGCGCTCGATATCGAAACGGGCGGCCACATTCGACCCGTGACATGGACGGAGTGGCTGACGCTGCCCGTTCGCGAAGATGACAACGCCATCGGTACTGTGAACGGGCCGGTGCGTGTGCCTTCAGTGCTCGTGCTCGCGCGATTCGACAAGGTGCCGAAGAAGCGGCCCAAGTTCGGTGTGCGCGGCATCTGGGAACGCGATGGTGGCCTGTGCCAATACACGGGCCGCAAGCTGCGCCCACACGAAGGCAACATCGACCACGTCGTGCCACTGTCTCGCGGCGGCCCAACGTCGTGGGATAACTGCGTGCTGGCCGACAAGCGCGTGAACAGCCGCTAAGGCTCCAAACTGCCTGAAGAAGCCGGTTTGAAGCTCCTGCGACGTCCCACCGTGCCACGCGAGATGCCGATGACGCACCTGATCCGCAACACGCATCAGGTGCGGGACTGGGAGATGTTTCTGCTGAAATGACCCGTGCCGCCGAGGCCACCCGGCGGCATTTGACCGCGCCACGGAAACAATCTTGCCACTTGGCAAATGGCGAAGACTCGCCAGCATAACCCTCCAACATCAAGGAACGATCACTGACCGTGTGAATTCCTTCGTGCCGAAAGTCCCAACTTAGGAGCTGCGCATGAATGAAATGTTGACCAAAACGACCGTCCTAGTGCTGAATCGGCACTGGCAGGCCATCGACTCGAAAACGCCCATGGACGCCTTCAGCATGATGGCGGCGGGCAATGCCACCGCGCTGGATATTCATGAGGCCGGCGACATGCGGCCCGTGACCTGGGAGGACTGGCTGAAGCTGGAGGTGCGCGAGGGCGACAACCGCATCGGCACGGTGCATGGCCCGGTGCGGGTGCCGGCAGTGCTGGTGCTGGCCCGCTTTGACAAGGTGCCGAAACGCCGACCAAAATTCTGCGCGAAGTCGATCTGGGAGCGCGATGGCGGCGTGTGCCAGTACACTGGCCGCAAGCTGCACCCGCATGAGGGCAACATCGACCACATCGTGCCCGTGTCGCGCGGCGGTGGTAGCACTTGGGAGAACTGCGTGCTGGCAGACCGCAAGATCAACAGCCGCAAGGGCAACAAGCTGCCCGAGGAGGCCGGTTTAAAGCTCATGCGCCGCCCCTTTGTGCCACGCGAGATTCCCGTGACGCATCTCATCAAAAACCACCACAAGGTGCGGGACTGGGAGAAGTTTTTGGTCGGCGTCGGCGGGGTGCTGGGCGTGTGAACGGCGCGCGAGAGTGTCGAAGACGACTCGCCACTTGGTGGCCTGAGCGTGACCGACGAGTCATGCACTATTCGATTTTGAGCTGCGGGTGGCAAGACGCGCCCGGAAGATTAGACGAGTAGAATACTCGTGCTCCCTCAGCCTAGCTTCGCGCCGAGACGCTTCAACATGGCTTCCAGCATGCGGCCATACTTGATGTAGCTGTCGTACTGCTCCTTGGCCTTCTGTTCAGGAGAGAGTTCGTCAGCGGCACCCGCACCGTGGAAGACGACGGCGACATGGGGCTCGATGCTGATGAAGCCTGCGTAGCCGGTGTCCACGAG
>JBDNIB010000076.1:0-5347 GCA_041688535.1 Prosthecobacter sp. | reverse complement strand
GCCACGGCTTCCGCCATTTGTTCCGCGCTGTGGGTTTCCCCGGCACTGCGAAACACCGGTAGCGTCAGCACGGCGGGCTTGCCGCCCTGCGGGGAGCTGACCTCCATGCGCCAGACGGCGGTATCCTGCGCACTCCCGATGACCGCGCATGGCAGATGGTCGGGCAGTTCGATGCGCAGCGGCAGCGCCACGCCACCGATGTCCCGCCGAGCTTCGGTGGCGGGCACTTCCGCCACATGCTCCCACAGTGTTTCGGCCGTGGTGCTGGTACCTCTGCCCTGTCGCCGCGTCGTCAGGCGCTCGCACAGCACCCGCACCTCCAAGGTGTCCAGCGGCGACAGCATGTGCCCCAGCAGCAGGTCGCCCGTCAGCGTATGCCCCGGCTTGAGCGGTGTGTCCTTGAGCAGCAAACGCGGCCTGCCCATGACCCGCCGCGTTTTGACCCGCCGCCACGCGGCTGACAGCGGGATCAGCAGGAGCAATGTCGGCAGCAGGCCCAGCGCGGGCAGGAGTGATCGCGACAACTCACCACTGACGAGGATCGCCAATGCCAGCGGCCCCTGCACCAGCAGAATCCAGCACGCGAAGGCCATGAACAGCAGCAGAGCATCTGGGGTGGCCTGAACCGCGCCGTCCGCCCACTCCGGCTTCCAGCGCCAGGGCTCCGCAGGATGCCGCGCGGCCAGATTTTTCTCCAAACGAGCGCGGCGCGTGGCACGCCAGCCGCCGATGGAGACGCCAAAACCCACCAGCGGGAAGACCAGTGGGAAAACCGACAGCAGCAGCAGCAGGCCCCAGCGCAGATCGCGAAACAGCACCGCCTGCTCAGGTCGCGCCGGATTCACATAGCAGCAGAAAGCCCGCTCCTGGCCCGCGTGGGCACGGATTTGCGCGTGCGCCCGCTGCTGGAAGTCACCGATGTTGTCCGAGCCGCCGTAGAAGCTCACTTCATCACTGTGATAGGTCCGGCCCGCGTACTCATAGCGATACGTCGCCGTCACCTGCTGCGTGCTGCCGCCTTTGCTGCCACGCGTGGTTTTGAGGTCGGTGGTTTCGATCCAGCACGGCACCTCCTCCCAGCCACGCGCGGACCACCAGTCGCTCATCGCGGGATAGTAGAGAAACCAGCCTGCTGCCAGCCCACCTAGGATGAAAGGCAGGCCAAACAGCATCATGCAGCCGCCACTCATCTGCTGCGCTGAGCCGGAGGAAGGTCGATTCGATTTCAACATGGGCGCAGCTTTGCACAAACCGGCTGACATGCGCAACCATCCCGTGTCATGATGCGCCATGCCTCCCACTTTTCATCTCTACGGCACCTCACACCAGGCCGCGCTGGCCGTGACGCTACTGGTGTTCATTTTCATGCTCGCGCTGGCGCGCACCCGCTTCGCCCCCATCGTCGAAAAAACGCTCGGCACGCTGCTGCTACTACTGTTTCCCATCTCGCTCATCGGTCATGCGTGGAGCGGCACGCTGAATGCGCAGACGCTGTTGCCGCTGCAATACTGCGACATCGCCTGCATTGCGGGCGGCATCGCGCTGTGGACACGGCGGCAGTTCTGCTGCGAGGTCTTGTACTTCTTCGGCTTGGCCGGCACGCTACAGGGGTTGCTCACCCCCGCACTGGTGGTGGATTTCCCCAGTGCGAGCTATGTGTTCTTCTTCCTCCTGCACGGCGGCGTCCCCATCGCAGCGGTTTACGTCGTCACCGCCATGCGACACCGCCCACAGCCCGGTGCGGTGCGGCGCGTGATGACCTTCTCCGTCGCCTGGTATGCGGTGATCGCCGTCGTGAACTACGCCCTCGGCACGAACTACGCCTTTCAATGCACGAAACCGCCGCAGGCCAGCCTGTTTGACCAGCTCGGCCCATGGCCGTGGTACAACTTCGTCGCCATCGGCGTCGGCCTCGTGTTTTACTCCGTGCTGTACCTGCCGTTCGCCTTTCGCAAAGCCACGCGTTGACTCCTTGACGGTTTGCCCGTCTTTGCCCTCGCGGAGATGTCACTTTGCATTTCCCGTTTTGCCCCCATAATCGCCGCCCTGAAAACCCACCCCATCCAGCCCAAAGAAATGAAAGCATCCTCATGGTCCACCGACGACAGCGCCGAGCTGTATGGCATTCGCGAATGGGGACATGACTATTTTGACATCTCCAAGCAAGGTGAGGTGGTGGTCAATCTGAAGGACGGCAAAAAGACGAAACCCGTCTCGCTCGCTTCCATCGTCAAAGGCCTGCGCGAACGCGGCACCCAGCTCCCGCTGCTGATCCGCTTCGGCGATCTGCTGCGCTGGCGCATCGACGAGCTGAACGAGGGCTTCGCCTCCGCCATCAAGGAAGGCAATTACCAGGGCGTCTATCGCGGCGTGTATCCCATCAAGGTGAACCAGCAGCAGGAAGTGATCGAAGAGATCACCCGCTACGGGCGCAAATATCACTACGGCCTCGAAGCTGGCAGCAAGCCGGAGCTGATCGCCGCGCTGAGCTACATGCACGACCCAGAGGCCTACATCGTCTGCAATGGCTACAAGGACGAGGAGTTCATCGATCTGGCGCTGTACGCCCAAAAAATGGGCCTGCAGGTCATCTTGGTGCTCGAAATGCCCACCGAGCTGGAATTGATCCTCGAACGCTGCAAAAAGATGGGTGTGCGGCCCACGCTCGGCGTGCGCTTCCGCCTCAGCGCCGAAAGCGCCGGCCACTGGAGCGGCTCCGGCGGCGACGCCAGCATGTTCGGCCTGAACATCTCGCAGCTCATGCACGTCGTCGACCATCTGCGTGAGCACGGCATGCTCGATTGCCTGCGCATGCTGCACTACCACCAGGGCTCGCAGATCCCGAACATCCGCGCCATCCGCCAGGCGGTAACGGAAGCCACCCGCGTCTATGTCGGCCTCGTGCAAGAAGGCGCGCGCATGGGCATCCTCGATCTCGGTGGCGGTCTCGCCATCAGCTACGACGGCCTCAAGGGCGCCAGCAGCGGCAGCAGCAACTACGGCACCAAAGAATACTGCGCCGACATCATCGAGGCGATCACCGAAGTCACCGCCGAGGCCGGCGTGCCGCACCCCGATCTCATCACCGAGTCCGGCCGCGCCATCGTGGCCTACTACTCGGTTTTGATCATCAACATCCTCGACATCAACCGCTTCGAGCCGCGTGGCAACCTCAGCAAAGTCGAGCTCGACAAGGACGCGCCCGCTTTGCTGCGCAATTTGCACGAACTCCGCCTCGACGCCGACAAGAACGCCAACAAAACCTCCCGCGACCGCCTCCAGGAGATCTACAACGACGCCGTTTATTACCGCGACAAGCTGCGCAGCGAGTTCAACTACGGCAAAGTCAACCTGCGCGAACGTGCCCATGGCGAGGAGCTCTACTGGGACCTCCTCACCTGGGTGGACGGCATGCGTGAACGCTGCGAACATGACGGCAGCCAGATGGACCGGCTGGAGAACATCACGACCGACTTCTATTACGGCAACTTCAGCGTCTTCCAGAGCCTACCCGACTTGTGGGCCATCGACCAGATCTTCCCGGTCATGCCGATTCATCGCCTCAAAGAGAAGCCCACGCGCAACGCCGTGCTCTCTGACATCACTTGTGACAGCGACGGCAAAATCGACAAATTCGCCCACTCGCACGGTATCAACCCCAGCCTGCCGCTGCACGATCCACAGATCGAAAAAGGCCACGAATACATGCTCGGCATCTTCCTCGTCGGCGCGTATCAGGAGACCCTCGGCGACCTGCACAACCTCCTCGGCGACACCAACGTCGTCAGCGTCCGCGTGGACAACGGCAAGGTGAAGTACAGCCGCGAGCTCGAAGGCGACAGCGTCGCGGAAGTGCTCAGCTACGTCGAATACGATCCCAAAGACATGCTCACCCGCTTCCGCAACCTCGCCGAAAGCGCGGTCGCCTCCAAGCGAATCACCGCCGCCGAACGCCGCGAGATCATGGAGAACTTCGAAGCCGGATTGCGTGGGTACACGTATTTCGAGAGCTGAGCGCCGGAGGTGTCAGAGGTGAGAGGTGGCGCAAGCGATCTCACTTCTCACTTCACACCACTCACATAAACGTCACCTTCCGCTGCACCGCCCGCTGGAGCAGCTCCAAATACTGCGCACAGGGAATCTCATGCCCGCCGAACATCGCGAGGTGCGGCGTGGTCCACTGCGTGTCGTGCAGCAGGAAACCGCGCTCATGCAGCCGCCATTGCAGGTGCGTCAGCGCCACTTTTGAGGCCTGCGGCTCGCGGCTGAACATCGACTCGCCAAAGAATGCCCCGCCGATGCCCACGCCATACACACCGCCACGCAGTTTCCCATCCCGCCACACCTCGACGCAGTGCGCGAAGCCCAGGCGATGCAGCTCCTCATAGGTGTCCAGGATTGAATCCGTGATCCAAGTGCTCTCGCGGTCCGCGCAGCCGCGCATCACATCACCAAACGCCGTGTTCCAGCGCAGTTCAAAGGGCTGCTGCTTCAGGTAGCGTTCAAACCGGCTCGGCACATGAAACTCCGCCACCGGCAGGATGCCACGCATTTTCGGCCGATACCACGAGATCGAGCCATCATCCTCCCCCATTGGGAAGGCTCCCTCGCAGTAGGCATTCAAGAGATCCACAGGCTCGATTCGCGGCATACCGCACTCTAAAGCGCTCAAACTTCATGATTCAACTCTTGAACCGTGAACTGTGAGCCGCGAACGTAGAATCGTGAATCTCGCCAATCAGATCACCATTTTCCGCATCCTGCTGATCCCCGTTTTCATCGGGCTGGTGATCTACTATGGCGACAGCGCCCGGGGCGAGCATCCCAATGAAACCCTGCGCCTCTGGGCCGCCGCCGTATTCGGTATCGCCGCGATCAGCGATGCCATCGACGGCTGGATCGCCCGCCGGTTCAATCAGCGCACCCGCTTCGGGGCCATCATGGACCCGCTGGCGGACAAGCTGCTCATGCTCGCCGCCATCATCCTGCTCAGTTTCACCGCTTAGCGGCAGCATTTTCCGCTGTGGTTCCCGATCCTGGTCATCGGCCGCGACTTGCTTTCCATCGGTGGTGCCTTCCTGATCGACCACTTTGCCGGGAAATTTCACATTCACACGCATTGGACCGGCAAGGTGGCCACCTTCGCCCAAATGGCTGCCATTCTGTGGATTCTGCTTGATCTCCCCCCATCCATGCTCATTTGGCCCACCTTGTTTGCCGCCCTGTTCACCGCCTTATCCGGTTTCATCAACCTCGCCGACGGCGTCCGGCAGTTGCAGGCTGCCGGACAAGATTGACGCGGGCGCTGGCTAGTGCTCCTTGAGCGATGCTCAAAACCGTCGCCGTC
>JBDNIB010000662.1:0-3040 GCA_041688535.1 Prosthecobacter sp. | reverse complement strand
GAGCTTGTATTTGCCCTGTTTGCTGACAAAGCCAAAAACAATGAGGCCGGGTGTATCGATTTTGTTGGATTTTGGCAGAACACGCCAATGAGAAACTCGAACAGAGGTCACTGCTGCCGCCAGCTTGGATTTCATTTGAAATGCCAGGCACCTCCAACACACCCTTTGCCGAGACGATGGCATCAAACTCGCGCCGCTTGTCTGACACGATCTCAATCCACAAGCAGTCGCCGATTTTAATTTTATGCGTGTTGTCGAGCACATCCAGGCTTGTCAGTTGTTTGACGGACGGCTCAGATTCTTTCTCCTCGCTTTTGGCACTAGGGCTGAACAACAGCAAGCCAAGCATGATCCAGAAGCTGATTAGAGACGCTCTCATGTTCGATAGACTACCCAATTTACCGATGGAGTGACAAGCTCATTCTGGCTCTGGTGCTGGACGAGGCCGGAATCGTGTTCAAAGATGCCAACAAGCCAACCAACTTTTATATGAAGCTGCTCTCCAATCTTGTTTTCGTCGTCACATTCCTGACGGCCTTTATTCAAGCCGCTGAACCGACCACGCTCGAAACCGATCTCCTCATCGTCGGCGGCAATGAGTCCGCCTGTGCGGCGGCGGTTCAGGCAGCGCGGCTTGGCGTGAAGAAGATTGTGCTGGTGAACGACATCGACTGGCTCGGTGGTCAGTTCAGTGCGGAAGGGGTCGGTTGTCCGGATGAATGGACTGGTGTGAACGGTCGGCGGGTGAATTTTCCGCGCAGCGGGATTTACAGCGAGGTCATCGACCGCATTCGGGCGCACAACTCACAGACCTACGGCATGCCGACACCTGGCAACGCCTACTGCGGCACAGAGACCATCGAACCGGCGGCAGCGGCGAAGATTTTCGAGGAACTTCTCAAACCGTACGCCGATGCCGGCGTGCTGCGCATCGAACGCGGCTGGCAGCCAGACAAGGTGATCGTCGAAACCAACCAGGTCACTGGCTGCGTCTTCGTTCGTAGTTCGGGCTTTAGCCCGTCTGGGGCTTCCCTCACCGTCAAAGCCCGACTCACGCTCGACGCCTCCGACTGGGGTGATGTGATCCGACTCAGCGGGGCGAAATACGGCGCAGGCCCGGATTTGAAATCGCGTTTCGGCGAAGCCAGTGCTCCCGCAGCCTTCGACGATGCGGGTCAGCAGGAAATGAATCCGCTGTCTTGGTGCGTGGTGCTGCGTGAGGCGGACAAAGCGAGCATCATTCCCAAACCGGCGATCTACGATCCGCGTTCGTTTGCGCAGCTCGATAAAACACCGCCGTGGGTGGACAGCGACATGAGCACGGGCACTTACAGCCAGTCCGGCTGGAGCATTTACACGCACCGGCGGCTGGTGGATCGCTGGCACAACGATCTCGCCCCCGGCACCGAGGCGACGTTCTTGAACTGGCCGGTGCAGGATTATCCGCTGTGCCAGTTGCCGCAGCGCGTGGTGGATGCGCTCGAAAAAAGCGCAGCCGGTGCCTCGAAGAAAAACATCGTCGATCTCATGCCCGCGCAGCGGCAGATCATCTTCGACGACGCAAAGCAGCACTCGTTGAGCATGCTCTATCATCTGCAAACGGCGGTGCATGACCGCGTGGGCGACTTTCCGCAGACCTTCCGCCACATGCGGCTCACCACCGAATTCGGCACGGCTGATCTGCTGCCGCCGAAGCCGTATGTGCGCGAAGGACTGCGCCTGGAGGCACTCTACATGCTGCGTGAGCAGGACATCCGCGCTGAATCGCGCGAACCGAAGTGGGCGAAGATCATGGTGCCGGACGGCGTATTCGGTTTTCAATTCAACATCGACTTCCATCCCACGCGCCGCCGTTTTCTCACTGAGGATCGCAACGGCCCATGGTCGTATGTGCAGACGTCGTCACGCGGCTGGCACACGGACACCGACCGCGCGATGTTTCCGCTGCGCGGTCTCGTGCCGGTGCAGATGAACGGCCTGCTCGGCTGCTCAAAGAACATCGGCGTGAGCAGTGTGGTGCAGAGCGCACTGCGCCTACACGGCCAGATGATGCATGTCGGCCAGGCCAGCGCCACGCTGGCGTGGATCTGCCTGCGCGATGGCATCCAGCCGCGTGCGGCGGCTGCTTCGCAAAAGCATTGGCGTGAAATCCAGCTCCGCCTCGTGCGCGGCTGCGGCGGTCCCGGCGTGCTGCTCTGGCCCTGGCAGGATCTTCCCACTGACGCGCTGCATTTTGAAGCGGCGAACATGCTCGCGGTGCGCGGCATTTGGCCTGCGGACGTGAGCAGTGTTTTCTTCGACGCGGATCAAGTGATGACGCGCCGCGAACTCGCTCGTGTGCTCACACGCCTCGTCCGCGCCCAGGCCAGCCCGCCGCCATGGATCATGCCTGCGGCTCCACGCTTCACCGACGTGAGCCAGGACGACGCGGATCGTGCGGCCATCGAGGCGCTGTGCCACTGGGGCCTGCCAACGACCGATCCCACCTTCAACCCGAACAACAACGCGGACTGGGCCACGCTGTCGCGCTGGCTGATTGCACTGAAACTGCCCGCCAATCCTGGGCTGATCGCCAAAGACACCGCCCAGCGTCCGCTCACCCATGCCGATGCGGTGATGCAGCTCTGGAAGGCGCTGCGGGAGCAGGGTGAATGGCTGAACGAAGACGACGACTGGCTCCAGCCCGACAACGATCACGACGAGGACGGCCGCATGGACCACGATGATCCCCTGCCCTTCGACGGTAACAACAACAGCGTGCCGGACCGGTTGGAATACCTGCCCGCCGAGTAGAGCCAGCGCTTGCGCGCTGGCTCCCTCACAGACCCGGACGTGCGGAACTACCGCATCCGGTTCTTCCCGTGGAGTGATTCGCTGTGTTCGCTCAGCGTTTGCCAAGTTTCCACATCCGATGTGCTATCCGTTGAGCTTACGTTGACACTTTTCTGGGCACGAAGTCCCACGGTGTTTCTGTCCAACGGTTCCGCCTTTTTCCGGGTGTGCTCGTTGCCAGCCTCTATTTTGATTTGCTTCGCTGGCT
>JBDNIB010000075.1:0-4805 GCA_041688535.1 Prosthecobacter sp. | reverse complement strand
CGCAAGGCGGGTGAGCTGTTCAGCCTCGGCATCGCCGCGCCGTGCTCCGGCATGCGTTCGTTGTTTGCGCTGCTCGTGGTAGGTGCGTTGTTCAGCTACTTCCGCCAGCGCGTCATGTGGCGCAGACTGGCGCTGTTCAGCACGATCCTGCCCATCGCCATCGTGGCAAACATGGTCCGCATCCTCGTGCTGATCTTTGCGGCGATGCTCTTCGGCCAGCAGTGGGCCATTGGCGATGTGGAAAAGGAAGTATCCGCATTCCATGAGCTGACCGGCATCGTCGTCTTCCTGGTCGCGCTGGCGTTGCTGCAATCTGCCTCCTGGCTGCTCAACCGCCTCTGCGGTGGACTCGGTTTCCGCCGCAGCCGCATCGTCTCACGTCAAATCGTCTCCTCCGTGTCATGATCGCCCGCGCCTTCATCCTCTTTGCGCTGTGCGGCATGACCATGCTGCTCTGCCAATTCTCACCGCAGCCGAAAGGCGGCAGTGAAGCAGGTGTATTGGCCGAGCTACCGATGGTGGCGGGCAGCTTCGTCGGTGAATCCGAAGATCCGAGCGAGAAGGAGCGCACGCTGCTGCCCGGCGACACCATCATCGTGAAGCGCGAGTATCGCACACCGGGCCGCTCCATCGAAACTCGTGACCTCGCCCACGCCTCGCTCGTCATCGTCGGCAATGACAGCCGCAGCATCCATCGCCCCGAGGTGTGTCTTGATGGTCAAGGCTGGACGATCACGAAATCAACCGTGCGCGAGGTCACACTGCTCTCCGGTGCGATGCTGCGCGTACGCGATCTCGCCATCGAGCGCGCGGTGCTGCTCAATGATGGAAGCAAGCTGCCGCTGCGCGCGCATTATGTTTATTGGTTCGTAGGCGATGATGTCAGCACGCCGAGCAATCTGGAGCGCCAGCTCATCAGCCTGCGCGACAGCGTGTTGCGCAATGTGAACCACCGCTGGGCTTATCCGAGTGTCATGGCCCGCGTCACCGACAACCTCACCCCGCAGCAAAGCGGCGAGCGGCTGCGCAACGACGAAGAGACTGTGAAAATGATTCTCTCACTCATCCGCAGCCTTGCGCCGCGATTGCAGAAGGGCGAGTTGCCACACTCATGATTGCCAAGCTCCTCGCTCATCTCCAGCCCCTGGGTCGCGTCGCCGTCGCCTATTCCGGCGGCGTGGACAGCACGCTTGTGCTAAAGGCTTCGCTGGATGCGCTCGGTGCTGAAAATGTCGTCGCCTTACTCGCCGTCTCGCCCAGTCTGCCGCAAAGCGAGAAGGACGAGGCCATCACACTCGCCCAACGGCTCGGTGCCCGTCTTGAACTGCTGCCAACCGAGGAAACGGACGACCCGCAATATCAGGCGAACGCGCCCAACCGCTGCTACTTCTGCAAAGACCACGTCTATCGCGCCCTTCGCCACTTTGCTGAGCGAAATGGCATCGCGCATGTGCTCGATGGCATGAATGCCGAGGACACGCTCGATGTGCGCCCCGGCCGTGCCGCTGCTCGCGAGTTGAAAATCCTCAGCCCGCTGTATGATCTCGGCTTCAGTAAAGCCAATGTGCGTGACGCCGCCAAAACCCTCGGCCTGCCAAACTGGAACAAGCCCGCTGCCGCCTGCCTCGCCTCCCGCGTCCCGTATGGCACCAGCGTGACGCCGAAACTGCTCTCGCAGATCGAACGCGCCGAAGCCGCGCTGTTTGATCTCGGCTTCCGTGAGCTGCGGGTGCGCCATCATGGCGATGTCGCGCGATTGGAAGTACCCGAGGCCGATTTACTGCTGGCCTTGCAACAACGTGAGTCCATCACCGCCGCGCTGCGTGCGGTCGGTTACACCTACATCACCCTCGATCTCGCCGGGCTGCGCTCCGGCAGCATGAACGAAGTGCTCTCCGCCCGCTCCACATGAACGAATCCAAGCTCCGTGAACTCCTCGCGCAGGTCAGCGAAGGCAAAGTGCCGCCTGATCAAGCGCTGGAACGCCTGCGCACCCTTCCCTTTGCCGAAGTCGGCCAGGTGCTCGCCGACACGCATCGAGTCATCCGTCAAGGCTTCCCTGAGGCCGTGTTTGCCGAAGGCAAAACGCTCACGCAAACCACCGACGCCCTCACCGCCCTCGTCGCCGCGCATGGTTGTGCGCTCGCCACACGCGTGAACGCCGATGTCGCTGCGTTGCTGCTGCAACGCTTCCCCACCTGCAGCTACGACGGTGTCTCGCGGCTGTATCGCATCGGGCAGATGAGCGGGTCGTTCCAATCAGCTCCTGTGGCAGTGGTGTGCGCCGGAACCTCCGATCTGCCCATCGCCGAAGAAGCCGCGCAGACCCTCGAATTCGCCGGAGCGCGCGTCAACCGCATCACCGATGTCGGCGTGGCCGGTCTGCATCGTCTGCTGGCCCGAATCGATGATTTGCGTGCTGCGAGCATCGTCATCGCCATCGCCGGCATGGAAGGCGCTCTGCCCAGCGTCCTCGGCGGAATCGTCGCCGCCCCCGTGATCGCCGTGCCGACCAGCGTTGGTTATGGTGCCAACCTCCACGGCATCGCCGCCCTGCTCACCATGCTCAACTCCTGCGCCAGCGGCCTCACCGTGGTGAACATTGATAACGGCTTCGGTGCCGCCGTGGCGGCCTTGCGCGTGCTGAACATGCGGCACAGCCTGAAAGGCTGAAGGAACCCAGCCCAGGGTTGCAAACCCTGGCTCATGCGCCGCAACAAGTCACGCGCTCTGAAAGAGCGCAGGAAAACGTTCTCCAATCAATGTCTCTCGAAGACACTCTTTATCCGCTGCTCAAGCTCTACGAGGCAGCGCCGCAGCCGGTGAAGTCGCTGGCAGGGCGTGCGTATCGGGCGATTCCGCCGTCTCTGCGTTATGGTTCGGCCTACACGCGATTTCAAAACGAGGCACGGGAGGTGGAATCGTGGGATGCGGAGACGATCCAGCGGTATCAGATCTCGGCGTTGCGGGACTCGTTGATCGCGGCAGCGAAAGCGCCGTTTTATGCGGAGCGGTTTGCCGCGAGTGGCGTCGATCCGGCGAAATTCGAGGCGCTGGAGCAACTGGCGGATTACCCGCTGCTGACGAAGCAGAATTTGATATTGCAGCGCGAGCACTTTGTGAACGCGGAGTTCACCGCGAAGCAGCGGCTCTACATCACCACGGGGGGATCAAGCGGCGTGCCGGTGGGATTTTATCTGCACAAAGGCGTCAGCCGTCCGAAAGAGCAGGCTTACCTGGAGGCGCAGTGGGCGCGGCGCGGGTATCGCGTCGGCGACCGCGTGGCGGTGATTCGTGGCGGTGTCACATCAAACAAGGCCGGTGGCGGCATCAGCTATTTCGATGCGACGCGGAACTGGCTCATCCTGTCGTCGTATCATCTCACGCTGGAACGGCTGCCGGAGTATGTGACTGCATTGAACCGCTTTCGACCGCAGCATTTGCATGCATATCCCAGCGCGGCGCTGATCCTGGCACGCGGACTGGAGCAGACGGCATTGAAGCTCGATTTCAAGCTCACCTCGCTGCTCTGCGGTTCTGAAAAACTCACAGCGGAGTCACAGCAGTATTTGGAACAGTTTTTCGGTGTGCCGGTGTTGCACTGGTATGGTCACAGCGAACGCGTGGTGCTCGCCGCGCAGGGACGCGCCTCCAATCACCTGCATTTTTGGCCCACCTATGGCTTCGTCGAGTTCGGTGAACCGGATGCGGAAGGGAACCGCGAGATCATCGGCACCTCGTTTCACAATCATGTCATGCCGCTGATTCGGTATCGCACGGGAGACTATGCTCGAATGACGAATGACGAATGCGCAGTGACGAATGCGGGGAACGAGATTTGGCCCGTTGTCGAAGCCGTCGTGGGCCGCGATTACGAGTTCCTCGTCAGCGCCACCGGTCGCCGCATCTCGCTCACCGCGATCAACATGCATGACCGCATATTCGATGGCCTACTGGCCGTGCAGTTCTACCAGGAACGCGAAGGCGTGGCGGAATGCCGCTTTCAAACTGACTCGCAATGGCAAAGCATTCGCGAGGATGCGATGCGTGCGGGATTATTGAAGAAGTTGGGCGATGATTTCACGCTCACGCTGCGTGAGGTGCAGGAAGTGGAGAAAACGAGTGCGGGGAAGCACAGGTGGCTGGTGAGGAAGAATGAAGCGCGGGATATGATTTCTACGTCGTTGATCCACACGCAGGATCGCTGAATAGCTTGAGTTTGCCGTCTTCAAGTTGGTGTTTTTAAGGAAGAATGGCTAGGCAAAACGCGAAGGTTCCTTCCATTGCTTGTTTGGCACTTGGATAATAGATGGCAGTTAAACTGTGTTGGGTCGTGGCTATATTAGCTAGTTCGCGACAGAAATTATATCCGCCGTCAACTTCAGATGCAGTTAGCGATGCTTGCAAATTGTTCGCTTTGGCGAATTCAAAGGCATTCAAAGCCATGACGGTTGCAGGCTCAAACCTGAGAAGAATTCGGTTATCTGTCTTGTATCTCACTTCCTTTGTAGCCGTCTCTTCAGTGTCAGCGACAAAAAAGGAAACTATACCGGCATCAGTGTAGCGGCTTGTGCTTAAAGATGATGTCAAAGGAGAAGGCTCATATCGCCACGACACGAATTGATCAGTGAATTTAAGCGGACCAATAAATGGAGCCAGATCGTATGACGACAATGGAGGATAATCGGTCGGTGTCTTACGATCTGAATCATGTGATGGGTCAGTAGTGGCGCTCATTTGAAAATCTATTTATTCCGAGTCGGCTCAGATGGCAAATAATTCGGAAATACATCAAGGTTAGACAT
>JBDNIB010000661.1:0-3353 GCA_041688535.1 Prosthecobacter sp. | reverse complement strand
TCGCAGGTGCGTGCGGTCAAGGAAGCAGCCTATACGGAACACCTCGCGCGTCTCACCGCCAGCAAGAACGTTGAGGCCGAGATTGCCCCGAAGCGCAAGGTTTTCGAAGACCAAAAAGTCATTCTCCAGTCAGACCCAACCCGGCTGTTCACCTTGATTCTCGACACGCTGTTGCCGAAGTACCGGGAGATTGAACTGGCGCGCACCGCCCTGATGTTTCCGCTGGAGCGCGGCCGTATTGCCAAGCAGGTTCAAGCGGATGTCGCACGCGTGAAGAGCACGTTTGAAGGAGGTTACGGACCGATGCAGGAAACGCTCCTGCAAGTGGAGACCCTGATGCCGCAGGCCGTGCTGGAGGAACTCAAGGTCACCCGCAAGGCTGACGTGCTGCTCAACCGGCCAGAGCATCTCATCTTCGAGGTGACCCATCTATGCTGGAAAGCAGGGGAGGCTAAGCCATGACCGCGAGGGGTTGCCTCCACTGTCTCGCCGCACTGGCATGCTGGCTCGGTGCCGCAGTCGCACAGCCGGCACCGCCTGCCAAAGGCACCGAGCTGTTCGTGGGCATCGGCACTGTTGGCTGGCTACCCAAAACCAAAGTCTCAATGCTGCCCACCGCTGCGGCGATCGAAACACTGGCCCAGAAGCTCAATTCGCGCCTGCGCAATGTGGACCCCTTCGGACTGGCTACTTTCCCACGGGAGAGAGACCAGACCGCCACCCCGGCGGAGCTCGGGCGCACGGCGGATCGGGTCACCCTCAATCAGGCGCTGCAGACCCTGCGGGTGACGGGCATCAGCCTGGAGAACAAGGAGTTCCTCATCAGTGGCCGCAATGTGTTCGAGGGGGATGTGGTGATGCTCGCGTTCAAGAACGAGGTTTTCCTGGCCCAAGTGGTTGAAGTGGGTGCCACCGAGATCCGTTTCCGCGATGTGAAACGCCAGGAAGCCGGCGCGCTGCCGCACTCGCTGCTACCGCAGCTCCAGATGGAACCCATGCAGAACCGCTCCGCGAAGGATGGGTTGGAAGGCAAGGTTTCCCCCATGGAAACATTCAAATCCCCTCAAAAGCAATGCCCCTCCCAACCACTCAATGGATCCACTTGGTCGCCTGCGCCTGCATACCCACGGTGAGTCAACAGCCGGCGGCACAGGCACAGCAACCTGCCACGCCAGCGCCGCTGCCGTCCGCAGGCATTTCAGTGCCAATGCGTCTTCCCGTCGCTGCACCGCCGCCAGCCGCAGTCATTGGCGAGCCTGCCCCAGTGGTGGTACCGGTCCTGCCTGCGGGCAATTCCAGCATGTTCAAGCTGCCGGAGCTGCCTGCCGACGGTTACTGGATCGAAAACGCGCCCCTCAACGAGATATTCCAATACCTCGCCCGCAGCGCCAATCAGCAGTTTTTCTTCAACAATCTGCTCAGCGCCCCTGAGTTCAACGTCACCGGCCATCTGAAGCTGACCGATCCGAAGCAGCAGATGGACGACCTTGCCGTGGCCTACGGCCTCACGGTTTACCAGAATGGCAACACCATCCATCTGATGAACGAAGAGCAACTCGCTAGGCTGCCCGTCGAGGTGATGGTCTATCAGCTCAAGTATCTGCGCGGCGCCCGCCCCTCAGCCGGCGGGTTAGCAGCCGCTGCAACGGGCGGCGGAGAAGGCGGCGCAGCGGGGGGCGGCTTGGCGGATTTTGAAAAGCTCAAGGCGATCATCAAACCCATGCTGACCACCGGGTCCGGGCAGATCGAGTTCGAGGAGAAAACCAACGTCCTCCTCGTCACGGACAACACGGTGAAACTGGAAAAAGTGCGCCTGTTACTCGAAGATCTCGACCGCCCCAAGCAGCAGATCGTCATCAACGTGCGCATCCTGCGTGTGCGCAAGGCTCGCGGCAGCAACGTCGGCGTGAACTGGAACGGCGTGCTGGGCACGGGCCTCCCCATCACCGCCACGCAGAGTCTCAATACGCTATTCAATCTGCCGGACACCAGCGTGCTCACCAAGAGCCTAACCAATACAAGCGGAGTAGTAACAACATTAGATACCTTCAACCGCACATATACCGACGGGGCGGGCCTCGTGTTCACCTCGCCACAGGTGACCGCCATCGTTCATGCCCTGCAAAGCAGGGATCTGGTGACCCAGGAAGCCTGCCCCACCATCATCACCGAAGACAATGAGGAGGGCATCATCTCCATCGTCGATCGCTTCCCGATCATCACCGCCAACGTCAGCGTCGCCGCCGCCGCTCAGGTCACCACCGACATCGTGCGCTACAAAATTGACGAGACCGATCCCGACCCCATGCTGGCGCCGGATAAGAGCCGCGAGATCGGCGTCACGCTCTCCGTCACGCCCACGCTGTTGCCGGACGGCACAGTGCGCATGAAGATCCGCCCGCGCGTGGCCAAGATCGTGGAACTCATTACCGGTAGGAGCGGCAATGTTTTTCCACGCGTCAGCGAGTCCACCATCGAGGGCATCAGCCGCATCCCCAACGGTCAGTCGCTCTTCCTCGGCGGGTTTTACGATTCCGATGAGAGCTACAGCAGCAGGAAGGTGCCCGTCCTTAGCTCTATACCTTTCATCGGTTCACTGTTCAGCTACAAGAACAAGACGGCGGATCAGATCAGCCTCGTCTTCATCATCACTCCGCGGATTTATGACGCCGGCAGCGACATCGCGCTGCCCGCCGTGAACAACCAGGTGCGCTGGGGCTCCGGCTTCAACCGCAGCAACCCCGACGCGCCAGTGACGCCGCTGCTGCCCGATCCGAGCCGGGAGGACGACCACCTGCCAGTGCCAGTGGACCGCAACTCCCTTGAGCCGATGGCACCGACGCCGAAAAAGAGCTCCTGGCTCGGGCGGTTATTTACAAAGCCCAAGCCCGCTGCGGAAAAGAACCCCAGCCCCCGGCCCGAGCCACAATGGCTGGCCCCGCTACCGGCGCGTTAAGAACCCCCAGCTTCGCCCAATCCCCCATGCTCGTCACTGATAACACCACCGGCATTTCCTTCCCGGTACCGTTCAGCGCAGCCGATAACAGCGCTCTGGTAGCCGTGCTCGAAGCCGTGGCCTCCTGCTGCGCCAAGCATCTGCGACTGGGCGGCTATTTCTCCGATGCTGAAGCGGACGCCCATCTCACCGCTTACAGCGCCCACCTCCGCGATCGGCCTCCCGCGAGCCACTCGCCCATGGATTTCCTGGCGTTCACGGCTGCAGCCCAGGCGAAGGACCATTCCCTGACGGTCGAGGGCGAGATCCACCGCATGCAAAAACTACTGCTGGGCAACCTCCCCGAGGGCTTGCACTCGTGGACCTTTGGGGTGCTGCCTGGACGCGCGGATTCGCT
>JBDNIB010000660.1:0-2645 GCA_041688535.1 Prosthecobacter sp. | reverse complement strand
TCAAGCCCGAGGATCATCGCGGCGGCCTGCTCACGCACGCCTCCGTGCTCAGCCTCACCTCTGACGGCACGCGGCATCGTCCGGTGCATCGCGGCGTGTGGATGTTGGAATCCATCATCGGCAAGCCGCCACCACCACCGCCCGCCAACGTATCCGCGCTCAGCACGCCCGATGCGAAAGCAAAGAAGACGACCGTGCGCGAAAAGCTGGAGCAGCACCGCTCCGACCCGAACTGCACCGCCTGCCACAACAAGATTGATCCGCTCGGCATCGCCTTCGACAACTACGACGCCATCGGCCGCTGGCGCACCGTCGAGACGATCAAAGATGGCACGGGCGAAAATCCCAAGCTTGATCCCAGCGGCGTGCTGCACGATGGCCGCGCCTTCGACGATTCCGTCGCCCTGAAAAAGATCCTGCTCACCGACCTCGACAAATTCGCCGCCGCCTTCACCGAAAAACTCGCCACCTACGCCCTCCGCCGCGGCATGACCTTTTCCGACCGCGATTATCTCAAGCAGATCGCCACCGACGCGAAAAAGAACGACTATCACCTCGCCACGATCATCGAAAGCCTCGTCACTTCACCGTTGTTTCTGAAACGTTAATCCATCGCCGTCATGTCCAACATCCAATCCCAACGCTGGCTTCTCAACCGCCGCCATTTCCTGCGTGGCTTCGGCACCATTATGGCGCTGCCGCTGCTGGATGCGATGGTCCCGCTGCGTGTGCGTGCGGCTGTGGCGGCTGCGAGCAAGCCGCGACGCAGTGTGTTCGTCTATGTGCCGAATGGCGTAAATGGCATGACGTGGCAGGTGAAGAAGTCGGGGCGTGATTATGAGCTGTCGGAGTCGCTGAAGCCGCTGACGGCGCATCGCAATGACTTCACCGTGTTCAGCGGGCTGCATCATCCGAACGGACTCGGTCAGGCGCACGTTTGCGCGGATACATGGCTCACCGGTGCGAAGATCGATGCACAGGGCGGACGAAAATACGAAAATACGATCTCTTGCGACCAGATGATGGCTGAAGTCGTGGGCCAGCAGACGCGGTTCAATTCGCTGGAGCTGTCGATTTCGTCCGGCACTGGGCATCCCTTTGGCACGAATACGCTGGCCTTCTCGCGTGATGGCGTGCCGCTGCCTGCCGAGGATAATCCGAAGCAGATCTTCCAACGCCTCTTTGGCGAGGAGTCCGGCGGCATCGGCGCGCAGCGTGCGCGCCTCACGAAGCGCCGCAGCGTGCTCGATTCCGTCATGGACGAGGCCAAGATGCTGCGCCGCGACCTTGGCAACGACGACCGCACGAAGCTCGACGAATATCTACACGCCGTGCGCGATGTGGAGCAGCGTGCGGAGCGTCTCGATGCCTGGCTCGACATCCCGAAACCGATTGTTGATCAAAAACTCGCCGCGCCCTTCCAGCGCGATGTGCCGAAGGCGCAAGCGGGCGAATACTGGCGCACGATGTTCGACCTCATGGTGCTCGCCTTGCGCACGGACATGACCCGCGTCATCACTTACATGAACGGCAGCGAGGGCAACGGGCTCGCCATTCCCGAAATCGGCATCACGCAGGCTCGGCACAATCTTTCCCATCACAACGGCGATTCCGTGGTGCTCGACCGCCTCGCGAAGAGCGACGCCTTCATCATGCAGCAGTTCGCGCATTTCCTCGACGAGCTGCGCGAGATCAAAGACGGCGATGAGCCGCTGCTCGACCGAACCATGGTGCTGTTCGGCAGCGGCATGAGCTACGGCCACAGCCATTGCAACAGCAACCTGCCCATCCTCCTTGCTGGCGGCAAAGGCCTCGGTCTCAAACACGGTCAGCACATCGACTACAACAAGCCGCACCTCAAAGAGGACTACACGCTGAGCTACGACGAATGGCGCAGCCTCTGCGGCAAGCCGAAGGACGGCAAGGCCCGCCTCAGCAACGTCATGCTCACCATGCTGCAAAAAATGGAGGTCAACGCCGAGACGTTTGTCGATAGCCTCGGGCCGGTGAGTGAGGTGATTTGATTCATGTACCGATTTTTCATGGTCAAAGTCTTCAATAACCAATTGCGTTCGATGCTGCTCGTCGCGTTGACGATTGGCAGTTCCGTCGCTGCCGACATCGAGATCACCGAGACACTCCAGCTTCCCGAGTGCCACAGCATCGGCTGGGTGCGGGCGAATGCGGGTGTGAAAGGTCAAGGCGCGGGCAATCTCATCCTCGATGAAGCCAAGTGGGGCACGCCGTCGCCGGGACAAATCGTCGAGCAGCATTGGGATTGGAAACTTAGCGACGAGCAATGGGCCGAAGTCGTGAAGCAGAAAAGCGGGGGCAAGCGTGAGGATGTGAAGTTCGACCTGTGGATTCCCGAAGGCATCGGCACCGCACGCGGCATCGTCGTCATGTCCGGTCACGGCAGTGGTGAAACGCTCTACAAGCATTCCGAACTGCGCAAAATCGCGCGTGAGCTACATCTGGCGCTGTTCAAATTCGTCGGCAATCCCATGCAGCGCGGCTTCTGGCCACGCAGCCTGCTTTACGAGCGCCTCGCGGCATACGCGGAGAAATCGCAGCACCCTGAACTCGTAAACGCACCGCTGTTTCTCTACGGCCACTCGAACGGTACCGGCTTCTCCGCCATCTTT
>JBDNIB010000659.1:0-5798 GCA_041688535.1 Prosthecobacter sp. | reverse complement strand
GGCGAGATGAAAATGACCGCGCGGCATGACGGTGCGCTGGCAGAGATTGCCATAAACGTCGGTGAACTCGACCACCGGCACCTGCGGATAAAGGTGGAACTGCTCCCGCATGACCCACTGCGCCCAGCCACTGCGCGGACGCAGCATGAAAACGGCAGGCACCTCCTCTGCAGTCTGGTAGTCAAGGGTGCAGGAGGCATCAAGAATCATGGCGTCCCTTCGTTGGCGCTGGCCGATGAGCAACTGGAATTAGAACCGTTGTCGAAACGGTTCTGTGGCAGGATGCACGACAAGTGCTTCTCGAAAGTCGTTGGGGTGAACTCTCCATTGCTTAAAGCCAGGCAGGCTGTCTGCTGACTTCATGTCGCAGCACTTGAAAGGTTTGTCCTGAGCGGTTCGGCGTTGCCGAAGCGCATCGCGTTTCTGGGGGACTACCTGCCCCGGTTGTGTGGGATCGCGACTTTCACACACGATCTGGCCGAGGCGGTGTCCGGCGCGGCTCCTGCTGCCGACTGTTTTGTGGGGGCGGTGAATGACCGGGAGGAAGGTTACGACTACCCGCAGCGGGTGCGCTTTGAACTACTGGAGAAGGATCTGGACTCTTATCGGCGCGCAGCGGACTTTTTGAACTTCAACAACGCGGAGATTCTCTGCGTGCAGCACGAGTTTGGCATCTACGGCGGCCCGGCAGGCAGTCATCTGCTGGCACTGCTCAAAGAAGTGCGCATGCCGGTGGTGACGACGCTGCACACGGTGCTGCGAGAGCCGAATCCATCTCAACGCAAGGTGATGGAGGAGCTGGCACGCTACAGTGACCGCCTGGTGGTGATGGCGTATAAGGGCGCGGAGATCCTGCGCGAAACGTATGCTGTGCCGGAGTCGAAGATCGACATCATCCCCCATGGCATCCCGGATGTGGTGTTTCAGGAGTCGAGTGTCTTCAAACCGCAGTTCGGCGTGGAGGGCCGGCAGGTGCTGCTCACGTTTGGCCTCATCGGACCAGGAAAAGGCATTGAGCATGTCATTGAAGCGCTGCCGGAGATCGTGCGGCAGCATCCCAACGTGGTTTATCTGGTGCTGGGTGCCACGCATCCGCATCTCGTGGCACGCGAGGGCGAACGCTACCGGCTGAGTCTGGAACGACTGGCCGAGGAACGCGGTGTGGCCGACCACGTGATCTTCTACAACCGCTTCGTGACCTTGGAGGACTTGAAGGAGTTCATCGGTGCGACGGACGTTTACATCACGCCGTATCTCAACGAATCGCAGGTGACTTCGGGCACGCTTGCTTACGTCTTTGGAGCCGGCAAAGCGGTGGTGTCCACGACCTACTGGCATGCGCAGGAACTGCTGGCGGATGGTCGCGGGGTGCTTGTGCCATTTCGTGATCCCGCCGCCATTGCGACAGGTGTTTGCGGCTTGCTGGATGATCCGGCGCGAATGGAAAGAATCCGCCACGATGCCTATGCGATCGGGCGCGAGATGATCTGGCCGGCGGTCGGGCAGCGCTACATGGAATCGTTCAAACACGCACGTGCCGATCGCAAAGCGACACCGCGTTCGGCTTTTGCCAAATGGACGCTCGACAGCCGCCCGTATGACCTGCCGCCGCTGCGCTTGGATCACATCGTGCGCATGAGCGACGGCACGGGCATCTTTCAGCACGCGATCTTCAATGTGCCGAACTTCCACGAAGGCTACTGCACCGACGACAACGCGCGCGCTTACATCCTGTGCAACATGCTCGACGAGGTCGGAGGCACGACACCGGGAAAAAATCTCAATGGGTTGGCCACCAGCTATCTTGCTTTTTTAGCAGCGGCACTGGATTACAACAGCGGACGCTTCCGCAACTTCATGAGCCATGGACGCCAGTGGCTGGAGGATGCTGGCAGCGAGGACAGCCATGCACGTGCGCTTTGGGCCGCTGGCAACGGGGCGGGTCGTTCGCGCAACGATGGTCATCGTCGGCTCGCAGCGCAGCTCTTTGAGCGTGGGTTGGGCGTGGTGGAACTCTTCACCTCGCCACGAGCGTGGGCCTTCACGCTGCTGGGCATCCACGAGTACCTCCGCCATTACCCGAGCGATCCCAAGATCACCGCGATGCGCGACATGCTCACCGGCAAACTCGTGACGTTGTGGAATCACAGCGCCACGGAAGACTGGCCTTGGTTCGAACCCAGCGCCACGTATGACAATGCGCGCATCTGCCAGGCGCTGCTGCTCAGCGGGCAGTGGATGCCCAACCCCGAAGCGCTGGAAATCGGTCTCAAGTCGCTGCGCTGGCTGGCCTCGATTCAGAAGACCCAGTCGGGCTGCTTTCGTCCCATCGGCAGCAATGGTTTCTACGTCAAAGACGGTGCGCGTGCGGATTTCGATCAGCAGCCCGTCGAGGCGCAGGCCATGGTGTCTGCCTGTTTGGAGGCGTTCCGCGCCACGCAGGATCCGATGTGGTCACGCGAGGCGAAACGCGCCTTCGAATGGTTCCTCGGCCGCAACGATCTCGGTCTGCCGCTCTATGATTCCACCACCGGCGGCTGTGGTGACGGGCTGCATCACGACCGCGTGAATGACAATCAGGGCGCGGAGTCGTCCCTGGCCTTCCATCTGGCACTGGCCGATATGAACCAAGCCGAACATCTGATCACCACACCTCTTCATAATTCATGAAATCCATTCGCATGCGTCGTCATGAGATCACGCTGCTGCCGGAAAGCGCACGGGTCATCATCCGCCCCTTCATTCCCGGAAATCTCCGGAACATCATTGCCATCATCGAACGCGCCATGGCGCTCACCGAGGAGGAAGTCGCGCAGGAACTGGAGACAGTACATGCCGAGTTTGATTCCCGCCACTTCGACATTGATCTGCCGTTTCTTGCTCACTACTCGAAGGTGAAGGCACACATCGTCACGGACGTTCCGCTCACCCTCGCACGCGAACTGCTTATCGGAGCACTCTTCTCGGGCGAATATGCCCTGGAGGCCGCTGCGCTGTTTAATCCCTCCATTGTGCCGCATCCGGATCAAAGCGGCGTGCCCGAGGGTGGCCTGCGTTTCATCATGAGCCTGCGAGCCACGGGCGAAGGGCACATCTCCTCCATTGAGTTCCGCGACGGCACCATCTCGCCCGAAGGCCACATCAGCTTCGCGCCCGTGTCACGCTACGTCACCGTGCCGGAAGTCGTTCCCAATCCGAGCTACCGTAAGAAGAGTTTCCTGATCAAGCTGCACGAAATGGGGTTTGATAACGACTGTACCAATGCAGTCATGGATCCGCTCGATGACACGTTTGTGCTGAGTGATCTTGCCAATAGCGTTGCCCGCATTCGCGATGGAAGCCCGCCTGGGACACTCGGCTGTCAAAGTACACTGGAATGCGTCCAATGGCTGGCGGACTCCAACTACGAACTGCGCTTTTCCTCCAAGCTTGCCCTCAGCGAGCGCATCATCTTCCCGGTCTCTGCCAACGAGAGCAACGGCATTGAGGACGCCCGCTTTGTGCGCTTCACCGATGACGACGGCTCCGTCATGTACTACGCGACCTACACCGCCTACAACGGCCGTGCCATCCTGCCCCAGCTCATCGAGACGCAGGACTTCCTGCACTTCCGCGTGCTCACGCTGAATGGCAACGCCGTGCAGAACAAGGGCATGGCGCTCTTCCCCCGGCGCATCAACGGGCGCTACGCCATGCTCTCGCGCCAGGACGATGAAAACCTCTTCATCATGTTCTCCGACAACCTGCATTACTGGAATGATCCGCAGATGCTGCTCAGTCCGGTAGCCGTTTGGGAATCCGTGAAGGTCGGCAACTGCGGCTCACCGGTGGAAACCGCCGATGGTTGGCTCGTCATCACCCACGGAGTCGGCCCCCTGCGCAAATACTGCATCGGTGCCGTGCTGCTTGATCTCGATGATCCCACGAAAGTCATCGGCCGTCTCACCGAACCGCTGCTTTCCCCCGAAGGCAACGAGCGCGAAGGCTACGTGCCCAACGTCGTTTACAGCTGCGGCTCCCTCATACACGGCAACGAACTCATCCTCCCCTACGCGATGAGCGACAAAGCCACCGCCGTCGCCAGCGTCGCGCTGGACAAGCTGCTCGCTGTTTTGCTGGCGAACGGTGACTAACACTCCGAGTCTCCAGCAACTCAGTGTTATTCAAGCGAAGTCCATTTTTATCTCCCGATACAGCCATGCCCGTGCATACGTCCAGTCGCGCTTCGCCGTCGGCGCGGAGATGCCGAGGACTTCGGCGGCTTCGTCAACCTTGAGGCCGACGAAGTAGCGTAGCTTCACCAGTTCGGCCTTGCGGGCGTCGTGCGCGGCGAGGGCATTGCGCGCTTCGCGGATGGCGAGGAGTTCGTCATTCTTTGATGGTGCGGCGATCTCGATGTCGTCGGCGTGAGCTGAGGTTGCAGGCTGGTCACGCGCGCCTCGCGCCCAAACACGCGCTTACCAGGTCTAGCCCTCGGCTATACGGGTGTCCTATGACCACCACCCTCCAAGCATGGGGCAATAGCCAGGGCCTGCGCCTGCCGAAGGCGCTGCTGTCAGCGTTGCAGTTGAAGTTGGGAGCGAGTCTCGAAGTGGAGCTTTCACCCAAGCAGGACGCGATCATCGTGAAGCCGTCGAAAGCGCCGTCGCGTGTGCGCGGGCGTCATCGCATTGAGGACTTGGTCGCAGCGATGCCAAAGCGTTACAAGGCCGCCGAGTTTGCTTGGAGCAAGAGCGGGCGGGAGGTCTGGTGATGGCCGCTTACGTCCCAAAGCAGGGCGATCTCGTCGCGCTGGATTTTGATCCGCAATCGGGTCACGAACAGCAAGGGCGGCGGCCCGCACTGGTGCTCAGCAAGGATGCTTTCAACAAAGGCACCGGCATGGCGATCTGCTGCCCGATCACGAACACGGATCGTCGCGTGCCGTTCCATGTGCGAGGAGGACGGAGCGTGCATGGGTGGAATCATTTCACCTGCTCAGGCGAGATTTGGCGAGAAAAAGAATCAAGGAACTGCTGCAAAAGCACAAAAAAGAACGGCCATTGCTGGCCGCTCTCGTGGTCTTGGAGGTTGCGATCACACTGTGCTCATCTCACGGAGTGAGATGGCTGCTTTAGTAGCGGTAGTGATCGGTCTTGTAGGGGCCTTCGACGGGCACGCCGATGTAGTCGGCCTGGTCCTGCGAGAGCGTGGTGAGTTTGACACCGATCTTGGCGAGGTGGAGGCGGGCGACTTCTTCGTCGAGCTTCTTCGGCAGGACGGTGACGCCGATCTTGCGCTTGCCCTTGGTGGCCCAGAGTTCGATTTGCGCGAGCGTCTGGTTGGTGAAGCTGTTGCTCATGACGAAGCTCGGGTGGCCGGTGGCGCAGCCGAGGTTCACGAGACGGCCTTCAGCCAGCATGAAGATGCTGTTGCCTTTCGGGAAGGTGTACTTGTCCACCTGCGGCTTGATGTTCAGGCGCTTGACGCCCTTCATGGTGTTGAGCTTGTCCACCTGGATCTCGTTGTCGAAGTGGCCGATGTTGCAGACGATGGCCTGGTCCTTCATCTTCTCCATGTGCTTGGTGGTGATGATGTCCTTGTTGCCGGTGGTGGTGACGTAGATGTCGCCGATGCCGAGGGTGTCTTCGATCGGCATGACGCGATGGCCTTCCATGGCGGCCTGCAGGGCGCAAACGGGGTCGATTTCGGTGACGATGACCTGGGCGCCCATGCCGCGAAGAGCAGCGGCGCAGCCTTTGCCCACGTCGCCGTAACCGCAAACAACACCGACTTTGCCGGCGATCATGACGTCGGTG
>JBDNIB010000003.1:0-9480 GCA_041688535.1 Prosthecobacter sp. | reverse complement strand
TTTCAAATCACGCACCAGCGCGGCCATCGGCTGGTCCACGTCCTTCGCTTTGGCGGTGAGGCGTTGTTTGAGGTCGCCGTGATGGTCCCAGTCGGAGTCAAAAAGCTGCACCATGCGCACGCCGCGCTCGACGAGGCGGCGGGCCAGCAGGCAGTTGTTGGCAAACGAGGCTTTGCCCGGTTGCGCACCATACATGTCGAGCGTGGCCTTGTTCTCCCGCGAGATGTCCATTAGTTCCGGCACGCTGGCCTGCATGCGGTAGGCCATTTCATACTGGCTGATGCGCGTGGCGATCTCAGGGTCGCCGACGATGCCGAGCTGCTGCTCGTTCAGCGCCTTCACGGCATCGAGCACGCGGCGGCGGTCCTGCGTGTTGTGACCGGCGGGATTGCCGAGGAACAGCACAGGCTCGCCGCTGCCGCGAAACGGGATGCCTTGATACACGCTGGGCAGGAAACCGGTGCTCCATAGCGTCGAACCCGCACCACCGGGCGGCCCGGACAACATCACGACATACGCGGGTAGATCGCGGTTCTCCGCGCCAAGACCATACGTCACCCAGGCACCGAGGCTGGGCCGTCCGCCCTGGCCGAAGCCGGTGTGCAGGAACATCTGCGCCGGGGCGTGATTGATCTCGTTGGTGTGCAGGGACTTCACCACGCAAATATCATCGGCCACCGTGCCGAGATGCGGCAGCAGCTCGCTCAATTCGAGGCCGCTCTGGCCCTGGCGGTTGAATTTGAACTCCGTGCCCGCCAGTTTCAAATCACCGCCGATGAAGGCGAAGCGCTTACCCTTGGTCAGTTCCTTGGGACAGGCTTGGCCGTCCTTTTTTTGCAGCAGCGGCTTGTAATCAAACAGGTCGAGGTGCGAGGGCGCACCGATCATGTGCAGGTAGATGATGTGCTTCGCCTGCGGCGCAAAATGTGGCCGTGGCGCGATCTCCGCGCCGGGCAGATCCCGCGCCAGCAGCGATCCCAGCGCGGCAGACCCCAGCCCCGAGTGGCGGAAAAACTGGCGGCGTGAGACATCAAGGAAAGCGGAGGAAGTCATGCGGTGTATAGAACGTTGGCGGACTCCGTGAGATTGCGTGACATCTGCCTGAGCCTCGCCGAAGGATGCCGTATGGCCTTGGGAACCAAAAATCGACTGCATGAGACGGGCGTTGCCTGCAAAACGCATCTGCGCGAGCAGCACAGCGACCAACTGGAGCTGGTCACAGAATTCATCGCGGAGATCGAAGGCACCGGCTCCAAGCAAGACCTGACGGCATGGAACCAGTTCAGCGATCTCCGGCGCAGCCAGGCGGAGATGCTACAGCGTGTCGAAGCCGCGTTTCAGACCTGGCTCAACGGCGGCTGAGTGGTTTCACCCTGGTTTCTTGCAGACGGCTGTTGGCGATATTTCCGCCGAGTCACACTGCGGATCAGCAACACGAACGCCAGCGTGGTTAGCGCACCGGTGGCGTCGGCGATGAGATCGCGCATCGTCTCGTGGATGCTGTGCTGGATGTGCGAGCCATGGACGACATCGGAATAGAGTTCGGCGAACTCCCAGAACAGGCCGGCGGTGCAGGCGAGTGCGAAGGTGAACAGGTAGCGGGCGAAGGCGGTCAGTTGGCCGAACCAGGAGGCGAAACAATCCAGCGCATGCCAAAAGAAAAACGCGATGGCGACTCCACCGCTGTAGTGCATGACAAAGTCGAGCGGTTCGCGCCATGGCGTGCGCATGATCGCCTGGTGGAAGACCAGCACGGCCAGTGGTGCCCAGCCGGCACGCAAAAGAAGTCGCGACAGCGGCTTCATGCCGTCCAGTTTACCTGGGCGGTTTGCTCACGGCCGTTACGGTCATGGTACTTCACATGACCATGCTCAATGCCGTATTCGTGGACGCATTTCGTCACTTTCACATCGTAGCAGCAGTATTCGGCGATTTTGGCGACTTCTCCCTGTTGCCACCAGCGCAACGCATCCAGCCCGTCGGCGGTTTTGCCCATGCCGAGGGTGGCGGCGGCCACAGCATCGAGCTTGATGCGATGGCCGAGGACCTTTTCGAGTTCGACGAGCAGATCGAGGCTGTGCGGGAGATCGGTGGGATCAAACATGATGTCGTGTCCCTTGAGCACCTCGTAGTCGAAGCTGATATGATTGAAGCCTACGACCAGATCGGCCGCTTTGAGCTGCTTGATCAGCGCCGGGGCCTCATCCTCGGTGTAGATGGAATACTCGTTCATCTGCGTGCTGAACGTGCAGGCCACGGAGATGCCCATCTTGTGCTTGTTACCCCAGCCGCCCACGTCGTTCGCGGTACGACGGGTTTCGAGGTCGAAATAAACGATGTCTCCGGCCATGATCGCGAGGCGTGGCGGAAACTCAGCCGATGCGATACACGATGCGCGCCTTGTCGGTGTCGTAGGGCGACATTTCGATCTTCACGGCGTCGCCGATGACCAGACGGATGAAGCGTTTGCGCATTTTGCCGGAAATGTGGGCGAGCACCTCGTGGCCCGTCGCATTGCGCAGCTTTACGCGGAACATGGTTCCGGCGAGCACCGCAGCGATGGTGCCTTCGAGCTCGATGGCTTCCTCCTTCTGCCTCCCGCAGTCCTCGACCTCCGGCGCGCGCGGCGGGGGTGCGAAGCGTGGGGGGCCGCCGCGTGAGGGACCTTTGCGTTTGGAGGGGCGGCCACGTGAGGGGCCTCGATTCGGGGGACGTGCCATGGTAAAAAAAGTTGGGAGTGAGCATGCTGCGATGGGGGGGGATTACAAGGGTAAAGTTAAATGCTGGCAGCCTCCCGCAGGTGACTCATTGAATTGGCAGCGTGGTGGAGCTGGTCGCGGCACAACATCCTACATGTGTAGGATATTTATCTCGACAAATCCGACACTTGTCGGCAAACTCGCGAAATATGGCAAAAAAACCTCTCCCTCACCTGTCCGCCGCCGAGCAGGCGATGATGGACATTCTGTGGAAAACGCATCCGGCCAGCGTGCTTGAGCTGCTGGAAGCCGTGAACCAGGGCCGCAACGATCCCGTCACGCGTAACACGCTGCAAACCCAACTCACGCGGCTGGAGGCGAAAGGCTGGATCATCCGCGACGACTCCAGCCGCAGCCATGCCTATGAGCCTGCCGTGCCAGAGCAACGCGGCCGCACCAGCGTGCTTAAAGAGCTGAAGGAGCGCTTTTTCGGCGGCAGCAACCTCGCCCTGGTGCGTTGCCTCGTGGAAAGCGGCGACATCTCTGAAGATGAACTGGTCGAGCTGCGCAAACTCGTCCGCGCGAAGAAAGGAGGCGAGCCATGAGCACGGAAACGATCACCTTTCTCAATTTCGTCGTCCATAGCCTCGTGGTCGGCGCGGCGGCGTGGCTGCTGGTGCGCTTCGTCATTCGCGATGCCATGCGCCGGTGCATCCTCGCGAATCTCGCGGTGCTGATGTGTTTCTACAGTCCCTTCGACATCTCGATACGGGATCTGTTTCCCGTGCAGCAGCATGTGCCGGTGTGGACACCGATTCGCGAGACCTTTGAGCACGACCGGCGCGTGAAGGTCGAGCCGCAAACTGCGGCTCCAACACTTTCGAAGCCGGTTGCAGCTCCGGTTTGGGACATGAACGAAGTTTTAAACTGGCTACATCGTCTATCGTGGCATGTCACCGTGGTGCTCTTGCTGCGTCTGCTGGTACAAAGCATTCGTGTGCAGCGTTGGGCGTGGCGCTTGAGATTTCCGTCCTCGGCAGAATACGAAAAACTTCCGCCGGAGCTGAAACCGGATCGCCTGCGGGTGTTTGACGGCGAATGCACGCCGTGCGCCGCCGGTTGGTTCTTCCCGGTGATCGCGGTGCCTGCCACCGCATTCAACGAACTCACTCCGCAGCAGTGGCGCTGGCTCATCCGACATGAGGCCGAACATCTGCGCTGCCATGACACAAAACAGCGCCGAACGGCAAAGCACTGGTCGAAGCAAAGACTGATATGGGAATCGATCCCGACGCCGAGCATCTTTGGCCGCCGAACAAGGAAAACAAGCCCACTTGGAGTCGTGTGCAAATCCACACGGCATCGGCTCAGGCGGAGCTGGCCAGTGGGGAGACTCTGGTGCTGCATCTGGCGACCACGAAGCGACCGATAACGTTGCTCGTCACGGCCACGGCACTCAAGCCGACTGGCGAGAAGGCGGCGAGCTTTGCCGCCACGATGGACGCCCCGCCTGTCCGCCAGCAACGCGACCTGCCGAAGATGGCTAGGCGTTTCTATCGGGTGCCCGCAGGCTTTGGCGACGGTCAGGAGCCGACCGAATACCTCAAGAAAAACGGCATCACCTTCCCGCAGCAAGCAGTTGCTCTCTTGGAGGATGGCAAACTCACGGTGATAAACACGATGGAGAATCTTGAACTCATTGAAGGCTTGCTTACAAGCGTGTGGAACGTGGAACGGAAGACCAACAAGCAGATCTTTGTGGTCGTGCAAATGGTGAAGCTCAAAAAAGAGTGGAGTACACTGCAAAATGAATGGTTCCCATTTCCGTTGGGTTCGAACACAGAGGACAAGCCCGCTGAACAGCTTCCGCCCTTGAGGAACGAATACTTTTTTGGAGGCATTCTCACCGACCCTCAGCTTCAAGTGATTGTCCGCAATCTGGTTAAAAATGACGGTTTGAAACCACTGGTGCTAGGGCGTGGCATGGTGGCAAACGGCAAAGAATCCACTTTTGACGTTCCTGCGGCGCTAGGCGGCCACCAACTAACCGTCACGCCGTCCATCGATTCGGATAGAACCATCGAATTACAGATGCAAGCATCCAACTCTGGGAATGCTGCGGTTCATGGTGCGACTACTACTGCTGCGACGATCTTGGATGGTCAGACGGTGATTCTTGCGGGACAGCCTGCCGAGAAGGAAAAAACCACACGCTGCCTCTTCATCACGACCAAGCTCATCGCCCCAACAGGCATACCGGCGAAGAAGTGAGCGTCGATTCATTCTGCATTCGTCATTCTGCATTCGTCATTCATGGTGGGACACCATGCACGACCTCACTTCCGCTCCGCAAACTGATCCGCTCAACATCTACCGCTACCGCGACAGCTTGTATGCGGTCGATTTGATCACGGCGGCGCTCAGCTTCGACTTCTTCACCTGGTTGTCGGCGAATCCATCGACCATCAGCGGTATTTGTGAGCACTTTGTTTTCAAGGAGCGTCCGGTGGAGGTGATGCTGACACTGTTCACGGCGAATGGCTGGGTGCGAAATGCCGACGGCACGTTTGAGGCCACCGAAACTGCGAAGGAACACCTGCGTGCAGGGTCGGTGTGGGATCTGCGGCCTTATTATGCGTCACTGCATGAGCGGCCCATCGCTCGCGATTACCTGGAAGTGCTCAAGCATGACAAGCCAGCGGGGTGGAGCGGCGATAAGGCGGCCTTTGACTGGCACAAGGCGATGGAGAAGGAGGACTTTGCGCGAAAATTCACGGCGGCGATGGATTGCCGAGGGCTGTATCTCTCACAGGCATTCGCTAAGAAGCTCGATCTCGCCGGGCGCTCCTGCCTGCTCGACATCGGCGCGGGTTCGGGCATTTACGCGTGTGCGGTTGCCGCGCAGCATGCGCACATGAAAGCCATCGTATTTGATCAAGCGCCGGTGGATCGGATTGCGGCGAAACTGATCGAGGAACGCGGTTGTGCGGAGCGTGTGAGCGTGGCGACGGGCAACATGTTTGATGGACTGCCCGCAGGCTGTGATGTGCATCTCTACTCGAACGTGCTGCACGACTGGGGCGTGGCGGAGGTGAAGAAGCTGCTCGCTGTTTCACATGCGGCGGTGCCGGAGAACGGACTGCTCATCATTCACGATGCGTTCATCAATGCCGACAAAACCGGGCCGCTGCATGCGGCGGAGTATTCGTGCCTGCTGATGCACTCCACGCAGGGGAAATGCTACAGCACGAGTGAGTATGCGGCGCTGCTCGATGAGGCGGGCTTCACCCCCGGCGCGTATCACGACACCGCTGTTGCACGCGGATTCATGACAGCGATTCGACGTTAAAAGAAAATGATGCAAAGAAACTCGGATGTCTTAACGTCTCAAACATCGCTTATGAAATTACTCACTGTTCTCTCCATCCTCGCCCTCGCCGCCACCGTGCGTGCTGAGACCACACTCACCATGACCGGCCTGCATAACTGCTGCGGCAGTTGCGCCAAGGGCATCACCAAGGCCGGCATGAGCGTCGGTGATGATGTCACCATCGACGTCCCTGAAAAAAGCAGCACGGTGACCATCACCACGAAGAAGAAGGGTGACGCGAAGAAAGTCGCCGAGGCGATCATCGCTGCCGGTTACTTCGGACGGTTTGAGGGTGACGCATACGAGGCCAAGCCTTCGACCGCTGCCGCCAAGCCCGAGGCAAAGCTCACCAAGGCCACCGTCTCCGGTGTGCATCTCTGCTGCAAAGGTTGCGCCAACGCCGCCACTGATGCGGTCAAAGCCGTGGCCGGTGTGACTGCTTACAACATCGTCGCCAAAGAAACATCCTTCACCGTCGAGGGCGAGTTCGCCAAGGCCGACCTCAACGCCGCACTCAATGCCGCTGGTTTCGCCGGCGACATCAAATAATCACCGCAACCAACAACGAGCGGGGCCGGGGTTTGCGCAAGCGACCCCGGCTTTCTTTTTGGGGTTTGAATGGTTCAAACGGGGTGTCGAACTGGTAGTTTGCCATCGCGATACGGTGCAAAACTCCCGTCATTGGCGAGGAGCGGTGTCTGGTGATGCTCACCGCTCACAAAAATGGCCGGAGCATCGCCCCGGCCATTGTTGTATGGAATGGTAGGTGGGTGTTACTTCAGCTCGATTTTCACGGTGCCTTTGCCTTCGATTTTGATGCCTTCGACATCCTGGAATTTTTGGGATGCCTCGGACATGGAGAGATTGTCCTGCGCGGACTCCATGAAGCCGATGAAGCTCTCGGGGTTGTCCATGAGCTTGTCGATCTGCATGTCGAGGACCGTCACCGTACCGTCGGCATAATGCGTGGCGTCGGAACTGGCGATGCCGCCAGGGGATTTGATCTCGGCGCTCAGGCGCATCCCGGCAAACATCGGCTTCATCATCGCCATCTGCGCGAGCATCTGCTCCTTCGGCGGCTTGGGCTTGTCGGACTTCGGCTTATCGGACTTGGTGTCCACCGGCAGGGTCATCGTCAGCGTGGGGCCGTCCAAGGTGAAGGTGGCGGGCTTTTCATTGACTCCGTCCTTGGATTTCGCACCGAAGGGCGAGTAGGTGATCTTGCGGATGTCCGCCACGGCGTAAGTCACCTTCACGCCGCTTTTGCCGTCGGGGGATGTCACTTCCTCATGGGATTGCACGGTCACGCCTTCGCCGAGCTGCTTCGCACGTTCCTCAGCCTTGGCCTTGTCCGGTACGATATCTTTGAGCGAGTCGGCACCACCCGCACCACCGCCCTGGGCCATCATGCCCTTGAGTTGAGCGCTGATCAGCGCGGATTCTTCGATGGTGGCGCTGCCGTCTTTGCTGACGTTGATGACGGATTTGATTTCAAGGCAGGAGGTCAGGATGAAAGTGACCGCCGCGAGGACGAGGGATGTGATTTTCATGAGGGTGAAACCTACATGCGCAGCGCATTTTTCCACAAGGCGAAAGATGAACGCCACGTCACATTTCCGGTACATGCGGACGTGATGAGGCTTGCCAAGACGCCTTGTTTCTGAAACAACTCTGCCATGGACTCCCACGAAGTGATCAGTAACGCCGTCGAGAACACCAGCTTCAAGGAGGTGGCGGCGCAGATGGGCGTCTCCCTCTCGCTCGCCTACAAGTGGTCCCAGCCGGACGAGCAGCAGGGCAGCGGGACCGCGAATCCGCTGGACCGCGTGCGCCAGCTTTTCGAGATCACCCGCGATCCGCAGCTCATCCAATGGCTGTGTCATAAGGCGGATGGCACCTTTGTGCAAAATCCCAAAGGCGGCGGCCCGCGCGGTATGGAACTGATGCCTGCCACGCAGGAAATCGTGCAGCAGTTCGCTGATCTGCTCACCGCCATCAGCACGGCCGCCTCGGACAACCTCATTTCGATCGAAGAGGCGGAGCACATCCGCAGCGTGTGGGACGAGCTGAAGCGTTTCACGGAAGGTTTTGTGCGCCTGTGTGAGAAGGGTGACTTCGTTCACCTCGCCGAGGAAATCAAAGCCCACCGCCCTGGCAAATGAGTCCTGCGGGTCCGCTCCTCATCCGCCACGAGGGTCACACGCCGCGTGAGCGCAGCACCTGCGGCTGGCGTGACCGGCTGATCAGCCGTGAAGATGCCGCGCTGCATCCCGCTGCCTGGGCGCATGCCGTGGACATCGATGGCGCGAAGCTCCACTACCAGCAGCGCTCCACGGAACTCTATTATGTGCTCGATGGCGGCGGTTCCGTGATGCTTGATGGCGTCGAACAACCCGTCAGCAAAGGCTCGCTCGTTCATATTCCGCCTGGTGTCGTCCACGGTGCCCGGGGGAAGATGCGCGTGCTCGTCGTCGGTATTCCCCACATCGCGGAGGACGATTACTTCGAGGTGGCAGAAGCGGCTTGAAAGCCAAAGAGCGGCCCCGCAAGGCACCGCTCTCCCCATCCGGTCCGCGACCCTTGCGACTTAGAATAAACAACTGAACCGCAGGTCTCAGGGGTTCAGGATCTTGGTGATCTGCACGCGGTAAAATCTTCTGGTGCCGGTGGCGTTGGGGTCGGTGATGGTGCGTACGTTGCCGTTGTTGCTGGTCGTGCCGCCACTGAGCGTCGTCCAGCTTCCGCTGAGCAGCGTCGTGCTCGTCTGGATGCTGTATGTGCGGTCGAAGAACGTCGGACTGAACACGATGTCCTTCTTCGTGGGCTGGCCGGTGACGTTCTTGGCGTTGATGAGGAGGCGCGAGTTCGGATCGTTGGGCACGACACCCGTCGTGAACTCAAACAAATTGTTCTGGCCGTCGTGGTCGGGATCCACCGTGGGTGCCGCGTTGGCGTTGTTGAGCCCGAAGTACTGCACCTGCCAGTCGTCGTCGATGCCGTCTGCAGCGTAGCTGCCGTAGTTGTCGGGCAGGTTGTTGAACACGGTGAGGGCGAGCGTGTCGGTGAAGGTTTGGTAGCTGCCCTGGGCGACAGCAGGGCTGTTTTGAAACACGGCGGCGGCGGTGGCGAGGCCGCCGGCGCTGATGCTGCTGAGCGCACCGCTTTGCACAGTCCAGGTGATGGCGTTCGGATCGAGCGGCGAGGTGGTGAGGTGGTGAGGTCGTCATACACGAGCACGCCGCTCAGTTGCAGTGTGGACTGCTCGTTAAGCGTGAGCTGTGGCGCAGATAGATAGAGTCTGTCCCAATGGCCTGGAAAGCCGCAACCACCTGGGATTGAGGGTAAAAATGAGTGAGGCATGAAGACACTAAAAGCGCTTCATGCCCCAAATTCGTGGTCTATGATCGAAGT
>JBDNIB010000658.1:0-3846 GCA_041688535.1 Prosthecobacter sp. | reverse complement strand
AGGCGGCGCAAAACTTTCTTCGCTGTCTCGAAACTGCCTGCGAAATGGCTGGCGGTTCATCCAACGACTGGCAAGCGGCTTATCAGCCAGAACCCGGCGTCACCTGATGAAGACGTTTCCGTATCTGGTGGTTTACCGGATGGTGGAAGGGGGCGTGTGGATCATCGGTGTCGTGCATGAGAAAGCGGGATCCGAAACACTGGCGGCATCTCCTCTAAAACTCACGTCAGCCCAAACAGCTTCTCTAGCGCCGCTTCATCCCCAGTCGTGGCGAGCAGGAACGTCTGCTGACCATCGCTCCAGCTCGCCATGTTCCAGTTCTTGCTGTTCTTGAACTGCGGTTGGAGCTGCGGCGGCAAGTCTGAGAGACCGGTGTTGTCCACGACGACGAGGTGCGCTTCTTTACCGGGATGGATTTCGAAGCAGATGATGGAGGCGGCGCGGCCAGCGACCTGGATGCGTTTACAGGCGATCACAGGCATGCTGCCAACCGTGCCGGGGAGACGGATAGGAGTCGGTGATTGATCGGCCGCGAGCAGTTTCTTGATAGCCTCGAAGTCACGAGACATGTGGTCCACCTTCGACATGCCGTACTGCACTTTCGTCACGGCAGCGAGCGAGTCGGCCTGCCACGCTGGCATATCGCCGCTCACTGGCCAGAACAGTGTCCAGCCGAGCGCGACGGCAGCGGCAACCGAGATAAACGTGGGCAAAACCCAGCGCAGGGGGCGTTTGGCGGGTTTTTTGGCGGCCTGCAGAATGCTCTCGCGCAATCCAGCCGGGATGGCGGCGGCGAATGCCTCGGCAACGGCTTCATCAAAGGCGCTGCGCTTCTCGTGCCATGCAGCGAGTTCCAGATCGTTTTCCAGCATCGCACGCGCCTCCGGCGACGCATCCTGCGGGCGGAGCGTCGTGGCGTCGAGTTCGAGTTTGGCTTCTGCGCGGTTCACGAGGCGGTGAGGGGGATGATGTTGGATGAGGCGGAATCTTCGATGCGGCGCAGGATGGTGCGCAGATGGTCTTTGGCACGCGAGAGGCGCGACATCACCGTGCCGATGGGAACGCCGAGCGTCTCAGCGATGTCCCGATACGACAGCTCTTTGAGGTAAAAAAGCACCAGCGGAGCGCGGTAGTTCGGATCAAGCTCCTCAAGGGCGGTTTGCAGTGTGGCGCTGTCCACACGCGGATTTTCACCGGCGTCGTTTTGCTGCGTGCTGCCGTGCAGATCCGGATGAAACTCGACTTCCTCGTACTTTTTCTCACGGCGGGCGATGCTGAGCCATTCACGGTAGATCGTGGTGAAGAGCCAGGTTTTCACCTTCGAGGCATCGCGCAGTGTGTGGCCCTTCTTCGCCCATTGCAGAAAGGTCTGTTGCACGAGATCCTGCGCGGTGGCCTCCCGCCGGCACATGCTCAGCGCGAACCGGAAGAGGCCCTGATAATGGGCGTCCACGATTTGCTCGAAGCTGGGTGCGAAATCGGTCACGCGACGAGGTAACGAGCGGGTTGCAGGCAGTTCAATGCCAAATGTGAGAGCGAGTTCCATGCGTTCATGCGTCAGAGATGCAGGTATGAGGTATGATTGAGGTCATTATTCCCACAAAATCGATTTTCTGTACTCACCGCCAACCGGCCAGACGCGCCGGTGAAACACCTACTTTATAGCCGAGAAGGATCAGTTGGTGGCGCAGGAAGGTGCGGATCACTCCTGCCTGCTGCCAGCGGCGGCCGGAGGTTTCGGCGGCGGCGGGATGAATGACGATGCGACCGTGAAGCCGGGCGCGGCGGGTGAAATCAACGTCTTCGAGAATCGGCCACTCGGGGAAGCGACCCAGGGCCTCGAAGTGCGCACGGCGGACAAAGAGACCCTGATCGCCGTAAGGAAGCTGGCGCTGGTGGTTTCGCCAGGCGGTGAGCCGCTCGAGCAGTTCAGCCCCGACGGGGCGTGGTTCACGCAAGGCGAAGCGAAAAGCACCGGCAATGTTTTTGGGCGAACGCAGCGACTCACGAATCGCCTGCGGGTAGTTCGCCGGCGGCAGGGTGTCGGCATGGAGGAAGAACAGCAGGCCGCCGGTGGCGTGTTGCGCGCCGGTGTTCATCTGTAGGCCACGCCCGCGCCCCGAGCGGACGATTTGTGCGCCTGCCGCCGTGGCGATGGCGAGCGTGTCATCGGTGCTGCCGCCGTCAGCGATGATGATCTCGTGCGGTTGCGCGGCGGCGACATGGCACAGCGTTTCAGCGAGATGCGCGGCTTCGTTCAGCGTGGGAATAATCACTGCGACGCGTTCGATTTGCGTCTGCAATACATGCCAGTCGGCGAGGTCCTGCGGTTCATCCACATCGGGCAAGGTGGCGAGCAACACGGGGTCGCAGCCGCTGGCACGGGCTTTCTCGATGGAATCGCCGAGAACGTGATCGGTGCTCCAGGCGATCCCTTGAAACAAGGCGGGTAGCGGCCTGCGCAAACCGACAAGGTAATAACCGCCATCCTGAGCGGGGCCTAAAGCGACTGCGTTTTCGCGCAGGGCATCGAAGGCCTGATGCAGCACGGTTTCATCGAGCCGTGGACAGTCCGCGCCGGTGATGACGAGCAAGTCGCAGCCTTCTGCGAAAGCATCGTTCGTGGCGCGGTCGAGCCGCTGACCGAGATCGCCCGCGCCTTGCGGTCGGTAGCGCGGATGGGGACCGAGCCAGTCGTGCATCGCTTCTTCATCACCGCCTTCGTGGCGCACTTCGATCCGCACGCCGCGTGCGATGGCTAGGCTGATGGCGCGGCAGAGCGTGAGTTCGGTCATCTGCCGCTGCGTTTCCGCCGCGCCCTCGGCACCAAGCGCAGGGATGAGCCGCGTCTTCGCCTTCCCGGCGACGGGAAAACGAGTGAAGAGAATCAAGCGTTCGCGTGGCATGGCCGATCTTTAGCCAGCATCAAAGCCGCTGCCAGGCCAGCCACTTGTTGAACAGCTTTTTCACCAAAGGAGTGAGACGGGTGCGGTTGTAGAGGTCGCCGAGCTTGCGAATGGCCTCGGCCTGCGTCGGATACGGATGAATCACGTTGGCGATGGTGCCGAGACCGATACCGCCCTTCATGGCGAGGGTGATCTCGCTGATCATATCACCCGCGTGAGCAGCGACGACGGTGGCACCAACGATTTGGTCGGTGCCTTTGCGCACATGAAGCCTGGCGAAGCCTTGCGTTTCGCCGTCGAGGATGGCGCGGTCCACTTGCGCCAGCTCCTGGGTGAAGGTGGTCACTTCGATGCCTTTTTCCTGCGCCTCCTTTTCATACAAACCGACGTGCGCGATTTCGGGCGAGGTGTAGGTGGCCCACGGAATGGTCAATGCGCTGGCTTTAGCACGTCCCATGAACAGCGTGTTCTGAATGACGATGCGCGCCATGAAATCGGCGGCGTGGGTGAATTGATAGGGCGAGCAAATGTCGCCGCAGGCATAGATGCGCGGATTGGCGGTTTGCAGTCGGTCATCCACTTTCACGCCCTTTTTGTCGAACTCGACGCCGACGATTTCCAGTCCCAGGCCTTCGACATTCGGTGCGCGGCCGACGGCGACGAGCAGTTGATCCACCAGCACGTCGTAACCTTTGTCGGGCAATTCGACCCGCAGCCGGATACCGTTCGGGTTTTTGGCAAGCTGGAGTTGCTTGCCATGATCGAGAAACTTCACGCCGTCGCGAAGCATCGCCACTTCCAAAATAGCCGACGCGTCGCGATCTTCTCGCGGCAGAATTCCTTTTTCGTCATGGACGAGAAAAACTTCCGCGCCCAATCGGGCAAAGGCTTGCGCCATCTCGCAGCCGATCGGGCCAGCGCCGATGACGCCGAAACGCTT
>JBDNIB010000657.1:0-1605 GCA_041688535.1 Prosthecobacter sp. | reverse complement strand
GCGATACACCGCGCCCATGCCGCCACGGCCAAGGATTTTCTCAATGGTGTAGCCGGGCATGGTGGCCTGAAGCTCAGCGGCGGTCGGTGGCTCCCAACGGAAGTGCTCGCCACCCGTGGTGCGCGGGGGTGGCGTTTCGGAGGCGGGAGCGGGTGCGTCAGCCATGCGGGATGGCTTTTACGAAAGAGCGCGTGAACTAGCAAGCACGGAATGCGGGTGGTCAGGCACGCAGTGCAGGTCTCAGCAGACCGGCTCCGCTACACTATGGTACTGCATGGCGGCTTTGACGAAGCCGTGGAAGAGCGGGTGCGGATTGTTTGGCTTGGACAGGAACTCGGGGTGGAACTGGCAGGCGAGGAAGTAGGGATGCGCGGGCAGCTCGATGATCTCGGCGAGATCGCCTTTGGGCGAGGTGCCGGAGATGAGCAGGCCTTTTTCTTCCATACGGTCCTTGTAGTCGGAATTGAACTCGTAGCGGTGGCGGTGACGCTCGGTGATGGTGGCGCTGTGATAGAGTTCAAACGCTTTGCTGCCGGGCACCAGATCGGTGACCCAGGAGCCGAGGCGCATGGTGCCGCCGAGCTGCTGCACTTTCTTTTGCTCCTCCATGAGGCTGATGACGGGATGCGGCGTGGCTTTGTCGAACTCGGTGCTGGTGGCACCTTTCAGGCCACAGACGTTGCGGGCGAACTCGATGACGGCGATCTGCATGCCGAGACAGATGCCGAAGTAGGGGATGCCTTTCTCGCGGGCATAGCGTGCGGCAGCGATTTTTCCTTCGGTGCCACGATCACCGAAGCCGCCGGGAATGAGGATGCCCTGCAGGCCGGTGAGATAGAGCTCAGGACCGGCTTTTTCGATGCTTTCGGCATCCACGCGGACGATGTCCACCTTGCAGTCATGCGCCGCTCCGGCGTGCGTGAGGGATTCGTAGATGCTCTTGTAGGCGTCTTGCAACTCGATGTATTTGCCGACGACACCGATGCGGACGTGGTGGGAAGGATGGATGACGCGCTGGACGAAGTTCCGCCAGCGGGAGAGGTCGGGCTGCGGGGTGTCGAGGTGGAGAATGCGGCAGACGTTGTCATCCAGGCGCTCTTCATGCAGCTTCAACGGCACCTCGTAGATGGTGTGCTTGACGTCGCGGACCTCGACGACGGACTCGATGGGGACGTTGCCGAAGAGGGAGATCTTCTCGCGTACATCGAGGTCGAGCGGGTGTTCGGTGCGGCAGAGGATGATGTGCGGGGCGATGCCGATCTCGCGCAGCTTCGCGATGCTCTGCTGCGTGGGCTTGGTCTTCAGCTCCTGCGCGGCCTTGATGTAAGGCACCAGCGTGGCGTGGATGTAGAGGACGTTGCCAGCACCGACCTCGTGGCCGAACTGACGAACGGCTTCGAGGAAGGGCAGGCCCTCAATGTCGCCCACGGTGCCGCCGATTTCGGTGATGATCACGTCGCCACCCATCTTCTCGGCGACCTCGTGCATGCGGGCTTTAATCTCGTTGGTGACGTGCGGGATCACCTGCACGGTGCGGCCCTGGTATTTGCCGGCACGTTCCTTGTCGAGCACGCTTTGATACACCTGGCCGGAGGTCAGGTTATT
>JBDNIB010000656.1:0-7390 GCA_041688535.1 Prosthecobacter sp. | reverse complement strand
CAGTTCGAGTCCGCTCCGCGTCAATTCAGCCCGCCATGAATGTGAAGGAATGCAGATTGCAGTTAGACACCCGTATTTTTCCGCTCAATATCCTTGCCGTTTCATTGGGGTTTGTTAACAACTCAACCCACAGCAGGCATTTTATATGAAGTTCACCATCAGCAAGGAATCCTTCCTGGGCGCCATCAATCAGGTTCAGCACGTGGTCAGTTCGCGCACCACGCTGGCCATCCTCTCCAATGTCCTGCTCAAAGCGAAGGACGGCGTTCTTGAGCTCACCACCACCGATCTCGATGTCGGTGTGACCTGTTCGGTTCCCGCCGAGGTCGATGAGCCGGGTGCCACCACTCTTCCCGCGCGCAAACTTGCCACCATCATCCGTGAGCTGCCGTCGGAGGAAATCGAGGTGAAAGTGGATGAGAAAAACACCGCCTCCATCCGCAGCGGCCCCAGCTTCTTCAAGGTGCTCGGCCTGACCAGCGAGGAATTCCCCGCCTTGCCGCGCTTCGATGATGCGCGCGAGTTCCGCATTGAGCAGCAGATCCTGCGCGATTGCCTGCGCAAGACCAGTTATGCCATCTCCACCGACGAGACGCGTTATGTGCTCAATGGCATTTTGTTTTCCTTCAAGGACAACGCGCTAACCATGGTCGCCACAGACGGTCGTCGCCTCGCCATGGTCGAGCAGGAGCTGGAGTTTCCGCAGAGCCAGGAAATCGACATCATCGTGCCTACCAAGGCCGTGAACGAGCTTTCCCGCCTCCTGGGCGACTCCGGTGAGGTTGCCATCCGTGTCACCGGCTCACAGGTCGGCTTTGATCTCGGGGACAGCCTGCTCGTCAGCAAGCTCATCGACGGCAACTACCCGAACTACCGGCAGGTCATCCCTGGCGAGTCGAAGGAACGCATCCCGCTGGACCGGGAGGTCTTCCTGCGTGCCATTTCACGCGTGTCCCTGCTCGTCACGGAGAAATCGAACTCGATCAAGTTCATCTTCACCCCTGGCAGCGTCGAAATCGTCGCCACCTCGCCAGATGTCGGCGAGGCGCGTGAAACGATCGCCATCAACTATAAAGGGGTACCGATCACCATTGCCTTCAATCCTGAGTTCACCATGGCTCCGCTGCGCAATCTCAGCGCCGACGAGGTCCACCTGCATCTCATTGATGAAATCAGTCCTGGCGTGCTGCGCAGCGGCACGAACTTCCTTTATGTGTTGATGCCTATGCGCGTGAATGCCTGATCCCGCTGTCACCTTTCCAACCTGCCCACGCCCATGAAACATTGCCTGCTCACCTGTTTGTTGATCGCTATGTCCTTCAGCATCACCGCATGCTATGGCCCCACACCACCGCCGCCACGCGGCCAGCGTGGGCGGTCGCTTGACGTGCCGCCACGTTATGGAGTTACCGAGGAGCAGACCCGCTATTTCGAAGGCACCAACAGCACGCTGGGAGGGCCGAACGCGGCGGTGGTCCAGCCTCCGAACCTCAATGCGCCTGTCACCCCGCCGCCGACAACGGACACTCCCTCCGCCCCGCCTCCCGTGGTCGTCACCCCGCCACCGCCAGCCCCGGCACCCGCTGCCGATATCCCCTTCGCCACTCGCATCCCTGGCAAGCCCGGCTTTGTGAAAAGCCCGTTCGATCCAGGTGGCCAAGCCATCGACGTGCGTGACTTCCAGTCCGGCCAGAAGGCGCGTTGCCCTTATACCGGCAAAATTTTCCGCGTTCCCTGATTTTGTTCACCTAGCTGTCAGATGAGCCGGGCGTGGCTTGGTGCGGCGCTTGCCTCACCGGCTTGGGTTTGTTTCCAATAGCGCACTGTCGTGTCATCCGAACGTTCCATCGCCATTTTTAGCCCGGGCCTGTTGGGCGGCTCCCTTGCCAAATCGCTGCGCCAGCGCCTGCCCGGCCTGGAAATTCGGGTATGGGCGCGGCGTGAGGAGGCCGTGGCGGAAGTGCGGCGTGAGCTGCCCGGCATCGTCACCAGCACCAGCGTCGCCGACATCATCCAGGGGACTTCCCTCGCCGTGCTGTGCATGCCGATCCAGCACATGCCGGCCATCGCGCGTCAGATCGCTGCTTGTGCGCTGGCGGACGACTTGATCGTCACCGATGTTGGCATTGTGAAAGGCGGCGTGATCGAGGAACTGTAGGCCATCTTGGCCCCTACCAAGGTGGCTTTCCTTGGCAGCCATCCCATGGCTGTCTCGCAAAGCACCGGCCTCGCTCATGCGCGAGCGGATTTGTTTTACCAGGCCGCCTGCATCCTGACGCCGACGGCGGGCACCCAGCCCGCGCATTTGAGCCGCCTACACGCGTTCTGGCTGAAACTCGGCTGCCGCATCCAGGAAATGTCCCCGGCACAGCATGACCGCTGCGTCGCGCGCATTTCCCACCTGCCGCACGCCATGGCCGTGCTCACCACGCTGGCGGCCCTCAGCCAGGACTCCACCGTGCTGGACAGCTCTGCCGGCGGCTTCCGCGACACCACCCGCATAGCGGGTGGCGATCCAGACATGTGGGCCGGCATTCTCATGCAAAACCGCGTCGAGATCATCGCCGCGCTCCAGGATGCCTCCGGCGCGTTGCGAGAGCTTCTTGAAATGCTCCAGCGCATGGACGAAGAGACCCTCCGCCGTTTCCTCGCTCAGGCCAAAGCCCTGCGCGACCTCCTTCCGGCGGTCCGTTGAACCATGGCCAGCCTCAAGTCGAAAAAACTCAAAAGCATCCCCGCAGAAATCACCGTTCCGGGTGACAAAAGCATCTCCCACCGCTCCGCGATGTTCGCCGGACTCGCGAAAGGCACCACGGTGATCGACGGCTTTCTGCCCAGCGAGGACTGCCTCTGCACCGTCCATGCCATGCAGGCCCTCGGGGCCACCGTGGAGCCGCTGGAGGTGGTCCCCGACGTCGGCCTCGTCAAACTCGCCATCACCGGCAACGGCATGAAGCTCACCGCCCCCACGCAACCCGTGGATTGCGGCAACTCCGGCACCACCATCCGTCTGCTCTCCGGCATCCTCGCCGGCCAGAGCTTCACCACCGAGCTCTTCGGTGACGCCTCGCTCTCCAAACGCCCGATGAAGCGCGTCACCGACCCGCTCGGCCAGATGGGCGCGCAGATCACCGGTCAGGGCGAGAAAATCTGCGCCCCGCTCACCATTCGCGGCGCACCCTTGCAGCCCATCTACTACAAGCTCCCCGTCGCCAGCGCCCAGGTCAAAAGCGCCATCCTCCTGGCCGGACTCTTCGCCTCCGGCAAAACCACCGTCGTCGAACCCGTCGCCACCCGCAATCACACCGAGCGCCTCTTCACCCACTTTGGCATCAAATGGCTGCGGGAAGACAACTGCGTCAGCGTCTATGGCGGCCAGGAGCCACGGGCCACGGACATCGTTGTCCCTGGCGACATCTCCAGCGCCGCATTCTGGATGGTCGCCGCCGCCGCCACACCCGGAGCGCAGATCACCCTCAAAAATGTCGGCCTCAATCCCACCCGCACCGGCATCATCACCGTCCTCCTGCGCATGGGAGCACTCGTTACCAACTCCGAAACGCACTCGGATGGCGAGCCGCGCGGCAACATCATCGTCCGTGGCGGAGACTTGAACGCCACCGTCATTGGCGGCGCGGAAATCCCCAACGTCATCGACGAGCTGCCCATTCTCGCTGTCGCTGGCGCACTCGCCCATGGCAAAACCCTCATCCGTGACGCCTCCGAGCTGCGCGTAAAGGAAACCGACCGCATCGCCGCCGTCGCGCAAAACCTCCGCGCCATGGGCGTCACCGTCACCGAGCATCCCGATGGCATGGAGATCGAAGGCGGCGCGAAGCTACAAGGTGCCACGCTCCCCTGCTGGGGCGACCACCGCATCGCCATGGCCTTCCTCATCGCTGGCCTCTTTGCCGAAGGCACCACCACCATCGAGGGCAGCGAGTGCATCGCCACCTCCTACCCCGGTTTCGCGCAGCACCTCGACCTCTTCCTTCATGGCGACAACGCCCCCCGTCACATCCCCGTTATCACCACCGTCCCGCAGCCCCTCGTGGACAAAATGAACCGCGCCAAAGCATGAGCACTGTCATCACCATCGACGGCCCCGCCGCCTCCGGCAAAAGCAGCATCGCCCGCCTCGTCGCCCAGCGGCTCGGCTACACCTATGTGAACACCGGCAACATGTACCGTGCCATGACCTGGGCCGTCCTCAATGTCGGCGTCAATCCGCAAAATGCCGAAGACGTCGCCGCCGCCGCTGCCGGCATCGTCATTGAATCCCCCGTCGTCGATGGCAAAACCCAGGTCTCCATCTCTGGCCAGCCGATCACCGACACCGAACTCAACAGCGACCCCGTCAACCGCGCCGTCTCCCTCGTCGCCAGTGTCACCGAGATCCGCGACCGCCTCGTCGCCGACCAGCGCGCCCTCACCGCCCTCGGCCCCCTCGTCATGGAAGGCCGCGACATCGGCTCCGTCGTCTTCCCCGACAGCCCGCACAAAATCTACGTCGATGCCAGCGCGGCGGTCCGTGCCAGCCGCCGCCGCGCCCAGGGCCATGCCGATCAGGTCGCCGAGCGCGACCGCCTCGACACCCAGCGCAAAAACAGCCCCCTCGTCATTCCCGTCGGTGCCACCGTCATCGACAACTCCCACATCACCCTCGACCAAGCCGTCGAGCAGGTGATCGCGGCACTAAGGCTGAATTAAATCACGCGCGGACGATGACCTTTCCCTACTTGCTCAGTCAGCGTTTGTTTCGCGAACTCGCTCGTGGATTGTACGATTTCCGCATCGTCGGTGCTGAGAAGCTCCGGTTCTCCGGTTCTGCCATCATCGCCAGCAACCACGTCAGCTTTCTCGATCCGCCCCTGGTCGGTTCTTCGTTTGATGAGATGGTCTATTCGTTCGCCCGCAAATCACTCTTCGAGCATCCGCTTGCCGGCCTGATCCTGCGCAGTTGGAAGGTGCTGGCCGTTGATCGTGACAAGCACGACACCGCCGCGTTGAAGACCACCATCCGCCTGCTCCGCGATGGCAAAAAAGTTCTCATGTTCCCCGAAGGCACCCGCAGCCACGACGGCTCGCCGCAGTCCGCCGAAGCTGGCATCGGTCTCTTCATCGACAAAGGCAGGGCTCCGGTGCTGCCGGTGCGCCTGTTCGGCGCCTTCGAGGCCTACCCGCGCGGTGCCAAGACCCTGCGCCCAGCCAAGATCACCCTCGTCGTGGGCGACCTCTGGCAGCCCGACCTCAAGAGCTACACGCAAACCGGCAAAGAGCTCTACCAGACCCTCGCAGACGAAGTCATGCACCGCATCGGCGAGCTGACATTGTGACGCGGATAGGGCGTTCACTCCTCCCCGCACATCACGTCCCGCAGTTGCAGGTTCAGCATCAGCATCAGCCGTGAAATCGTCGGCCACAGCAGGGCAGGGGGCACCCGCAGAAATTTCGGCAGCGTGATGCCCTCCTTTTCACCCCGGCTGCCCCATTCGGCATCCCCCGTCGCACATCCTCCTTGCCATCCACGCCTCCTAGCGGATAAAAATCCCTACATGCGGCGGTCGGCTCCCAACCAGCATCAGCAATCCCTCGACGAACACATCGAGTGGGAATGGCATTTCACCCAGCTCACCGACTTCATCCGCCGCCACGGCCACAGTGATCTCGGCCCCCATCCCGTCACCGACTGGCTGCTGCGCCAGCGCCACGCCGCCCACCGCAACGAGCTCTCCGCCCGGCACCGCCGTAGTCTCCTGGACCTCGGCATCGACCTCAGCCAGCCCCCTCCCGCCGCGCCGGACGAACCCGATGACGACGAACCGCCTCTCCAGCGCGCCGCCAAGCAATTCGCGGACCTCTGGGAACTCCGCTACGCCGGACTCTGCGCCTACCAGGCAGAGCACGGCCACACCAACGTCACCAAGGCCCAGAACCTCACCCTCAGCCACTGGCGTAGCTCCCAGACCCAGTTCCGCCGCAAAGGCACGCTCAGCCCCGAGCGCATCGCCCGCCTCGACGCCATCGGCTTCGTGTGGGAAGCTCCAGGTCGTGGCAGCATGCCCCGCGACCAGTGGCACCAGCACCGCTGGGACGTCCAATTCCAGCACCTCACCGCCTTCATAGACCGCTTCGGCCACTGCCACGTCCCCGTCGTGTGGGAAGAAAACCGCCAACTCGGCGAATGGGTGGCCGAACAGCGGGATCAAGCCCGCCACCAGCGCCTTCCTGCCGACCGCCGTCAGCGCCTCGACATCCTCGGCTTCGTCTGGAAGCCCCAGCGGCACCTCAGACTGCCCCCATTCCGCGCGGAACGTGCCCCGCGCCGCAAATCAGTCGCCCTCTGGGAGACTCGCTTCGCCGAAATGTGCGCCTACCAGGCCGAATACGGTCACACTAACGTCACCAAGGCCCAGAACCTCACCCTCAGCCACTGGCGTAGCTCCCAGACCCAGTTCCGCCGCAAAGATAAGCTCAGCCCCGAGCGCATCGCCCGTCTCGACGCCATTGGCTTCATGTGGGAAACTCCCGGCCGCGGCGAACTGCCCCACGAGCAGTGGCTACAGCACCGCTGGGACGCGCACTTCCAGCGCCTCACCGACTTCAAAGACCGCTTCGGCCACTGTCACGTCCCCGCCACTTGGGAAGAAGACCGCAAGCTCGGCGAGTGGGTAGCCGCTCAGCGGGATCAAGTCCGCCGCCAGCGCCTTCCCGCCGACCGCCTCCAGCGCCTCGCCGCACTCGGCTTCGTCTGGCAGCCCAACTCGCGCTTCAGCCTGCCCCCATTCCTGGCAAAACACCTCCCGCCACCCAAATACGCCGCCCGCTGGGAGCCACGCTGGGAGACCCGCTACGCCGAAATGTGCGCCTACCAGGCCGCGCACGGCCACACCAACGTCTTTAAAAGCCAGAACCGCACCCTCGGCCAGTGGCGTGACTCCCAGCGCCTGTTCCGCCGCAAAGGCATGCTCAGCCCCGCGCGCATCGCCCGCCTCGACGCCATCGGTTTTGAGTGGGAAACTCCCGGTTATAGGAAGCGCTGACCCCGCGCCCACTTTCACGCGCCCGCCTGCCGTCGTCGTGATGCCCCGCAGCGCAGCCGCCAGCGCCGTGCCCTCATCCGCACTCGCCTTCGCGGCGCGGTACCAGCGCTTGTTCAGCCGGTCCACCGCCCGCTCCTGCCGCCGCAGTGCCTCCCGGCAGCCCCGCAGCACCGCCGCCTGCGCCTGAACCGCCCTTTTTTCATCCTCATAAGGAACTCGGACAAAAATAAATCGCCAATTGGTTAAGTAATGTTAATAGTCTGGATGGAACTCACCATCACCACACAGATGCAGGAAATTTGGAAGCAGACGCTGGCGAAGCTCATTGGGGCAGACCGGCGGCTATT
>JBDNIB010000655.1:0-10315 GCA_041688535.1 Prosthecobacter sp. | reverse complement strand
CTTCCTTCAATTCCTTCCAGCGCCGCCACGGATGATCGGGCGCATGAGTGATGTGGCGCAGCAGACTGAGCCATTCGACGTAGGCGCGGGAGATGTCGCCCTCGGCGATGCCGGCTTTCAAATCCTGCGCGCCCGGCTTTTCGGGGTGCAGCATGGCGTCCAGCAGCTCGGCCGCGCCTTCACCATATTCATCAGGAAGACCGTTTTCGAGATAGCCGTGATGATTGACGAAACCGTAGGTGCCACGACACACGGCGGCGAGACGCTCTGAGCCGCAATCGTGCGGCAGATCGAACTTGGAGCCGCTGCGCAGGTTTGCTGTGTGATGCACTAGGTCGGCGGCGGGATAGCTTTCGTCTTCCAGAGCCGCGACAATCGCTAGGCCTTCACCATGCTGGAAGAAGCTGAATATTTCACCGCGTTGCGTCGGCACGCCATCGGCATCTATGAGGCCGAGTGTGCGCCAGGAATGAATCGGCGATCCGTCACGCGGTTCGCGGTCGGTGGTGGCCGTTTCAGGCGTATGGACGCCGGTTTCGTTCCTCACCACGATGCTGCGCTCCTGCGGCGCGAAGAGAAGACTCCCGTGGCCGTCTTCATACGCCATCACTTCGACCGGAGAGAGATCAAAGCAGGCAAAAACCAGATTCTCCTTCGTCACGGTGCCGATGAAACTGGGTGCGACATCTTTGATCACGTCTTCCGCGTTCGTGAGGATGGCGTTCGCGAGATCATCGGCATGCAGCACGGTGATTTCTTCGAGCGGCAGCGTTTCCATCGTGCGCGGCAGCTTGAGCAGACGGCGAATGGACTTCGTCGGCTTGATGTGATCCTCTACAGGCATGCCGAGGCTGATTTCGACACCGTAGATGACCTCGTTCTCACGTCTGATCTTCCCCACGCGGCCGATGCCATGCGCAAACTTCGCCGCGAAGGCCGGCATCGTCAGCACGGTATGCACGCGGCTCAAGGACACGCGCTGCAAGGCATGCTTGTGCTTGCGCTCCCATTCGCCATGCGAATTCAAGACTTGCTTCTCCGTGGCTTCGAGTCCGAACAACGCCTTCGCATTCTCGAACTGCGGCGGCACCACGTTCGGCTCCAATTCCTCCAAACCGAGCAGCGGCGGCACTTTGGCAAACAGCCGTCTCGCGAAGCGCGTGGCGGTTTCAAACGGGTTTTCTTCCCTCAGCGCGGCATGCTTCATGACGCGCAGAAAAATCGGCCACGCGAGTAAGGCGCTGCGATGTAGCCGTGCGGGGCGTGCATCGAAGATGGAAGGGCTGTCGCGACTGGTGACGACGTGGCCTTTGTCATCCAGCCCGCGTCGTCCGGCGCGGCCATACATCTGCAGCAGTTCATCCGGGGCGAGTTTGTGCTCGCTGCGGCCATCGTGGTAGGTCGTGCCGGCCACATGGACGCTGCGCACGGAGAAATTGATACCCGCGGCGAGTCCCATCGTCGCTGCGATGACACGGAGTTGTCCCGCCTTCGCTAGCGGCTCGATCACACCCGCACGTGCGCCATACGACAGGCCGCTGTGATGAAAGGCGATGCGCTTCTCGATCAAGGTCGCGAGATCCTTGCCGCACACGGCTCGTTGTTCGGGCGTGAGCACCAGCGGATCGCCCATCGGGAGATCGGCGGCGAGTCTGCGCGCGATGGACTCCGCTTCTTTGCGACGCGGCGCAAAGATCAGCAGCGGCGCGAGATCGGCGACCATCACGGCGGCGGCAAAGCGCGGCCAGTAGTTCTCAAACTGGCGCTGACGTTGTGGCAGCGTCTCCATCGGCATTTCTTCGAGTGGCACGGGCCGTTCACGCGTCAGCACGACCTCCGCCTTGCGGCCGAGACGCATCAGCCACGCCGCCACGTCCTCAGGATTTGCGACGGAGCCGCTGAGCAGGAGCAACCGCGTGTTTTGCGGCGCCAGCGCGATGGCAGCTTCGTAATTCGCTCCACGCGCATGATCCGAGATCATCTGATACTCATCAATCACCAGCAGCGCCGGGCCCTCGCCGCGCACGAGGCGTTCGATCTGCGTCTCCAGCGTCGCGACGACGACCGGCGCGTCCACATTCTCCGCGACGTCGCCCGTGGCGATGCCGACGTTCCATTTCGCCTCCGTCCACTCGGCGTATTTGTCATTCGCCAGCGCCCGCGTCGGGACGGTGTAGATCGCCTGCCCCAACAAATGTCGCCCTTGATGCAGCAATTCAAAAATGTAGGTCTTCCCTGCGCCCGTCGGCGCACTGACGACGACATCGCAGCCCAAACGCAACAAATTCACCGCCTGGTGCTGCCAGGGATCGGGAAGTTTGAGCTGATTGAGGGACGGGAGCATGACAGTGTATGATGCAGAAATTCAGGCTTGTCACGAACAGCCCCGTTTCGTATCATCCCAGCATGACGGCCAGTGTTTCAAACCTCCTGCAGCAGGCGCTACAGCTCTCCGCTGACATGCGGATCGACCTCGCCGAACAATTGATGGAAAGCGCAGCGCCCACGGCGGATGCGATCGCCGAGCAGATGAAAACCGTCCGCACCCGCATCAGCAATGTCGAGCGTGGTCTGTCGCGGCTGGTGGCGGCCGAAGATGCGCATCGCAGTGTTCGTGATGCCCTCATCGCCGCGAAAGCATGACGCCACATTTCGAGCAGGAAGCTCTGGATGAGTATCGCGACGCGGCGCTCTATTCCGAAGAGCGCTTCGGACTCGGTGAAGCCTTCGTGCAGGCAATGGAGGGTGCCTTGGAAACAATTTCACTCGACCCGACGCGATTTCAGAGTGTGGGCGACGGCGTGCGCATTTTTCGTCTGAAACGCTTTCCCTACTACCTCTACTACCATCACCTCGCGAAGCGGGAAACGATCATCATCTATGCCGTGGCTCATCACAGCCGACGCCCGGACTACTGGCGCAGACGGGTGAGGTGAGCCGAGACGGAGCACGGTTATTCACAGCCCGTGCGTTTGGTTGCGAGCAAGTGCGAGCACACGCAACCAAGGTTTGTGCCACGCCTCGCTTGAATCTACTCCGCAGCGCGGTATCGCTCAAGGAAGATGGATTGCCGCCAAAGTGAGATCGTACAAAGCCTGATGACCTCGTATCACGAGGTCGGGGGGATCAACCACGTTGACTGCGGGAACCTGCCGTCGAAGCAGGCGATTGCGACGCTGTGCGCGGACCTGCTGCACATCCTGTTTCCCGGTTTCTTTTCGGAAGAGGCGGTGTCAGCGGATGAACTGGAGATGATGACGAACGAACTCGTGGCCAGCATCCGCCAGCGGCTGCGTGTCGAGGTGCGGCGCAGCCTGCGGCTGAATGGCGAGAGCGCGGATTACGATGAGGAGGCAGCGAGTCTCGTCTGCCGCTTCTTGATGGGCCTACCGGCAGTGCGGGCGCTGCTGCAAACGGATGTGGAGGCCGCGTACGCGGGTGATCCAGCAGCACGCAGCTTTGAAGAGATCATCCTCGCGTATCCAGGACTGGAGGCGATCGCGATTCAGCGCACGGCGCATGTGCTTTACCAAGAAAACGTGCCGCTGATCCCACGCATGATGACGGAGTGGGCGCACAGCCGCACGGGCATTGACATGCATCCCGGCGCGCAGATCGGCACGCATTTCTTCATTGATCACGGCACCGGTGTGGTGATCGGCGAGACTGCCACTCTCGGCAATCATGTGAAGCTGTATCAAGGCGTGGGCCTCGTCGCACGCTCGCTGGCCGCAGGGCAGGCGCTGCGCGGCAAAAAACGCCACCCGACGCTGGAGGACAACGTCACCGTGTATGCGAACGCCACGATTGTCGGCGGTGATACGATCATCGGCGCACGCAGCACCATCGGCGCGAACGTGTTCATCCTGCAAAGCGTGGCGGCGGACATGGTCTTCGCGCTCGGTGATCAGGAGCACAAGGTGCAGGTTAAAAAGGCGAAGTGACGCATGCTCGATCTCTCCCAGCTCAGCTTCGATTTCTCCGCGCTGCCACGCTGGATGCCCTTCCGCACCGTGCGGGAGCTGGAGCCAGAGGAAGCGCCCGCTGCCGCTGAGGCAATCAAGACGCCCGATGGCCGCGATGCGGAGCTGGAAGCCCAGACGCGTGCCATGTTGGAGGCGCTGGAACTGCCCGGTGTCGCCAAACTGGTCACAGTGAGCTGGAACGCGCGGCTGCGCAGCACAGCGGGCTATGCGCGGTATCCGAGCTGGGCCATCGAGCTGAATCCAAAGCTGCGTGAGTTTGACGGTCAGGTGGATCGCACTTTGAAGCATGAGTTGGCGCATTTGATCGCCTACCACCGTGCCGGACGCCGCCGCATCGAGCCGCATGGCCGCGAATGGCGGCAGGCCTGCGCGGATCTGGGCATCGCTGGTGAAAAGGCGCAGCATCGGCTGCCGCTGCCGCGCAACGAGATCGAGCGCAAGCTCACCTACGCCTGTCCGGCCTGCCAGGCTCCCGTTCATCGTGTGCGCAAGTTCCGCCGCCCAACCGCCTGCCTGAACTGCTGCAACAAGCACGCCGGCGGACAATACGACGGCAGGTTCAAGCTGGCGCTGGTGCGGCAGGCGTAGCCCATGATGTTTTCCACTCCGAAGACCGGTTACAGCTCCACAGTGGAGATGTATCTCGACATCGGCGGTTTGCGTCACGATGTATCTCACATGGGTCCGGAGTTCAGCATCCTCGCCAAGCCAGTGAACTGCTCGCCGTGCGAAGGGATCGTGGGCCTGACGGTAAACGGCAGACTCAAGCAGTGGCCGGTTCGTCTTCCTGGAGACAGCTCGGAAGGCACAAACCGGGTCAGAACCGCGAAAGCCGCATAGGCTTCCGGTAAATCACAGCGGCAAATGAATGAGGAGATTGTGAGCCTCGCTTTCTTCCAGCGAGGACAGGATCACTTCGATGTCATTCACACAGATACCGATGGAAACGAATTGCCGGGCAAAGATCACGGTGGCAAAGCCTCGTCCTGCTGCCTGACGGCGTGCGGTCTCCTCCAGAAAGTCCTGGTCTTGCGTAAACAGCAGCCGTTCAGCTCCCCGGCGCGATCCAGCAGCAAAATCATCCGCCAGAGTCGCGCTGTCATCTTCCTGGGCGGTCAATACATCGAAACCCTTCCGCCTCAGTGTCCGAGTGATCGCCAGCGGCACATGCACATCCATGTACAGTCTGTGGCTCACGACAACTGCTGAGATTTGATCCTGCTGAGCCTTTGCTGGACAGCATGACTGCTAATTTTCTGCAGCAATTCATTCGTCTGCTGCTGCTGTGCCTGCATCTGCGTTTCGATCTCCTCCGTGTGGTCGTAGAACCACGCTAGGCCCGCATAAATCTGCGGCAAGGTCAGATCCGGGTGGTTTTCATGCAGTGTTTCCGCGCTCCACCCATGGCCCAGATGCTCGGTGACGAGATGGACGACCTTGTATGGCGTGTCATCGCTCCACGCCTCGTTGGCGGCGTCTCGCCAGATGTGCGGCATGGCACGAGACTAGGCTCAATGTTTGGTTTGATCAAGCCAACGATCATAACCCTGCTGGATCACAAAAACCGCGCCGTGCGACTCTCCTTGCATTTCTTTACCTGCTCGGGCGTGCCTGCGGCCACGATGCGGCCGCCGTCGGGGCCGGCTTCGGGGCCGACGTCGATGAGGTAGTCGGCTTCGGCATAGACATCGGGGTGATGCTCAATGACGACGACGGTGTGGCCTTCATCGACGAGGCGATGCAGCACGTCGATGAGCTTGGCGACGTCCTGGATGTGCAGGCCGATGGTCGGCTCTTCGATGAGGTAGAGGTTGCGCTTCCCGGCGACTTTGATGCCTTTGAGCTGCTCTTTGATCGTGCGGCCGTCGCCGCTGCGGAGTTCGGTGACGAGCTTGATGCGTTGCGCCTCGCCGCCGCTGAGCGTGGGGCTGGGCTGGCCGAGCTGCAAGTAGCCCAGGCCGGTGTCGGCGAGCAGTTTGAGCGGCCGCGCGATTTTTTGCACCGCCGCGAAGAACTCGGCGGCTTCGGTGATGCTCATGCGCAGCACTTCGCCGATGTGTTTGCCGTTGTATTCGACATCGAGTGTCGCGGCGTTGAAGCGCAGGCCGTTGCAGGTCTCGCAATGCACGCGGGTGGTCGGCAGGAAGGCCATCTCGACTTTGATCTCGCCGTTGCCACCGCAGGTCTCGCAGCGCCCGCCTTCGGTGTTGAAGGAGAAGCGGCCCGACGAGTAGCCACGCGTCCGCGCCAGCGGCACCTGCGCGAACAGCTTCCGAATGTCATCCCAGATGCCCACATACGTCGCTGGGCAAGAGCGGCTGGTCTTGCCGATGGGCGATTGATCCACCTCATGCACCGTCTGTAGATTTTCAAAGCCGCTGATGCTCTTCCACGCCTTCGTGACCTTGATCTTCGACTTGCTGATCTTCTCGCGCACGGCTGGCGACAGCGCCCCGTGCATCAGCGAGCTCTTGCCACTGCCGCTCACGCCGGTGAGCACGGTCAAACGACCGAGCGGGATGGCGGCATCGACGTTTTTCAAATTGTTCGCCGTTGCGCCAGTCACACGCAGCCAGCCGTCCTTCGCTTTCAACGCAGGCAAGGCACGGCGTTCGCCGCGTGAAGGATGTTTGAGCGGATGTTTCAGGCTTTGTCCGGTCACACTCCGCTTGTTCTTCAGTAGATGCGCCAGCGTGCCTTGCGCGATGACTTCGCCGCCGAATTTACCCGCGCCCGGCCCGAGATCGAGAATCGTGTCGGCACGTCGCATGGTTTCGTCATCGTGTTCGACGACGAGCAGGGAGTTGCCCTTGTCCCGCAGCACCATGAGCGTGTCGAGCAGCTTCTCGTTGTCACGCGGGTGCAGGCCGATGGTGGGTTCATCAAGCACGTACAAGACGCCGCGCAGATTGCTGCCGAGCTGCGCCGATAAGCGAATGCGCTGCGCCTCGCCACCGCTGAGCGTGTCCGCGCTGCGATTGAGCTGGAGATAGCCGAGGCCCACCTCCTGCATGAACTTCAAGCGCTGGGAGATTTCCTTCGTGATGTCGCGGGCGATGATCGACTCGGTGCCGACGAATTTTAGTTTGCCCATGAGCTTGCCCGCCGCGCCCGCTGTGAGCGAGGTGAAGTCCTGAATGGTGCTGCCCTGAAGCTGCACCGCACGGCCGATCTCGTTGATGCGGCTGCCGTGGCAGCTCGTGCAGGTCTGGCGCGGCCCGGCTTCTTCGTCCTCGCTATTGAAACGGCGTTCCTCCTCCATTTCAGCCTCCAGCACGGAAATATCCGGCTGGCGGTCGCTCAAATCGGCTTTGCGACCCACCACCCCAAAGCCACGGCAGTCTTTGCACCAGCCATGCGGACTGTTGAAGCTGAACAAACGCGGGTCCAGCTCTTCAAACGACAAACCGCAGCCGGGGCAGCTCATCTCCGTGCTGAGCACCGGTGTCGATTTGTCTGCCAAGCGCAGCTTGATGGTGCCCTTGCCCATCTTGAGCGCGGCTTCGACCAGCGGGCGCAATGTTTCATCGCTATCGGACTTGGTGACCTTGACGATCACCGCATCAATGTTGTGCTCCTTGAAGCGTTCCAGGCGTTGAAAGCCCAGCGTCGCGCGGAATTCGCCATCGACGAGCAAGGTCTCGATGCCGTGCCGCTGTGCGTGATCTGCTACCTCATTGTGGAAGCCTTTGCGCGCTTTGATCAGCGGCGCCAGCAGATGCAGCGGCCCTTTGCCCGCCTGCTGTTTCACCGCGTTTAGAATGGCCTGCACGCTCTGCTTTTTCACCGGCCCGGCACAGTGCGGGCAATACTGCGTGCCCAGCTTGGCAAACAGCAGGCGCAGGAAGTGGTAGGTCTCCGTCACCGTCGCCACGGTCGATTTACCACCGCCACGCGAGATGCGCTGCTCGATGGCCACCGTCGGCGGCACACCGGTGATGAGATCCACCTCCGGCTTCTCCATCTGCTCCACAAACGTGCGCGCATACACCGACATGCTGTCGAGAAAGCGCCGCTGGCCTTCCGCAAAAATCAAATCGAAGGCCAGCGATGACTTGCCGGAACCGCTCAAACCTGTGACGACCACGAATTGATCGCGCGGGATGTCGAGACTGATGTTTTTCAGATTGTGCTCGCGTGCGCCACGGATGGAGATCGTGTTCGTAGTTCGGGCTTGAGCCCGTTCTGATTTCGGACGGGCTGAAGCCCGAACTACGAGCCCAGATCCGAGCACCTGCTTGAGATAACGTCCGGTATGCGATGCCTCACACTCCGCGACTTCCTCCGGCGTTCCCGCAATCACGAGGGTGCCGCCGGCACCACCACCTTCCGGCCCCAGATCAATGACCCAGTCGGCGCATTTGATGACTTCGAGGTTGTGCTCGATGACGAGCAGGCTGTGGCCTTCGTTGACGAGGCGTTGCAGCAGTTTCACCAGCAGCGCGATGTCGTCGAAGTGCAGGCCCGTGGTCGGCTCGTCGAGCAGCAGCAGGCTGCCGGAGCCTGGCTGCGCTTTGGAATTTGTGGGGTTCTCGATGAGATGGCTGATGAGCTTCAAGCGCTGCGCCTCACCGCCGGACAGCGTGTTGAGCGGCTGGCCGAGCTTCAAGTAGCCGAGCCCGGCCTCGTTCAGCATTTGCAACTGTGCCACGATCTGCCGGGACTTCTTGGATGATTCAAACAGCGGGCTGCTGAACCACGCCACCGACTCCTCTGCCGTCATGCCGAGCACGTCATGGATGCTGTTGCCATGCAGCAGGATTTTCAGCGCATGCGGCCGGTAACGGCGGCCTTCGCACTCCGGGCAGGTCACATAGAGATCGCTGAGGAACTGCATCTCGATCTTTTCAAAGCCGTTGCCCATGCAGCGCTCGCAGCGGCCTTCGCCGGAATTGAAACTGAAGAAGCCCGGCATGATGCCCTGCGCTTTGGAGTCCTCGGTTTCGGCAAACAGCGTGCGGATGTGATCGAACGCGCCGAGGAAAACGGCAGGCGTGGAGCGCGGCGTGCGGGCCAGCGGTGACTGGTCCACCATCACGATTTCGCTGAGTTTTTCGTGGCCGGTGATCTTGCTCACGCGGCCCGGTTCGTCCTCGCAGACTTCGCCGCGCAGCTTTTGCAGATTCCGGTAGAGCACGTCATGCACCAGCGTCGATTTGCCGGAGCCACTCACGCCCGTGACGCAGCAGAACACGCCGAGCGGGATGTCCACGTCGAGCTTCTTGAGGTTGTTCTGCCGTGCGCCGTGGATCTTCAGCACGTTCGTAGTTCGGGCTTCAGCCCGTCTGGAATCAGAACGGGCTGAGGCCCGAACTACAGAACGCCGCTGGGCCGGCATGGACACTAGAGCGAATCGACTCAGTGGGATGCTATTCTGTTTCGCACTAGCCTCAAAAAGCGCACGCGGATACGGATGAGCAATGAGGTCGATGGGGACGATGTTGTGGTCGTCTGCGCGGGAGAAGTTCTCGGGATTCGCATCGGCGGTCAGGATGGAGTCAGCGGCGCGATACCAGAAGGGTTTGTTGCCAAACTGGCTGAGCATCATGTCCTCGGGCAGGCGGATGAATCCGCACTGTGTCATGAAGGCGTCCACTTCCTCCTGCGTGGGGCGACCGAGATCCACCTCCGTCTGCGAGGTGGCGATGGTGGCTGGTTTGCCTTTGTCCTTGTGGATGTTCTCGACACGGATCGTGTCGCCGAAAAGCAGGTTGTGCGTGCCGAGGCGGAGCAGGTATTCGGACGGCAGCGCGGGACGGAGGCGGAATTTGTTCGACTTGTTGTCGCTGTCCTGGTCCACCACATAGCCGAACTGGCCGTGATTGGTGATCTTGTGAACGACCTGGCTGCCTTCCTGATGAAAAACCTCATGCTCACCGCCACCACCGATGTGCCTGCCGAGATCGCCGGGGGTGGTGGCGTGACGGCTGAGGATGGCTAGCTGGTCATCGAGAAGCCTCTCTCTTTTCGAGCGGCGAGCCCAGCCGAAACTTTCTTGATCAGCTCCGCGGTGGAGTTCTTCGGCGCACGGATGCGGAGTTGGCGCAGTTTTTCCGGATCGGTCTCGAAGCGACGGATCGGCTGAAGTTTGCTGGAGGAGGGCGGTGTAGGCACGGCGGCGGGATTCATCGTCGGAGATGGTGGGGTGGTCGAGTGGTTTTTCGGAACTGGAATGGACGGAACGCCGCTGGGCAGGAATGGGCACGCTTTTCCTCCCGAACAGATAATCTCCCGTCAGCGACTTCACCTTTGCGCCGAGCTTCTCAAGCGGGCCGCTGAAGACGAGTTCGCCGCCTTTGTCGCCGCGACCGGGGCCGATGTCGATGAGG
>JBDNIB010000654.1:0-2458 GCA_041688535.1 Prosthecobacter sp. | reverse complement strand
GGCCGGCACCACCTTCAATGGCGAAAGCATCACCCTGAACACACCCGTCAGCCAAGTGGACTGGTGGGATGCGTATGCCTTTACCAAATGGAATGGCCAGCGCCTGCCCACCGAGCAGGAGTGGGAAAAAGCCGCCCGTGGTGATAGTGAGCCCGGCCTGATCTACCCCTGGGGCAATCAGCCCAACCCCAAAGCCGCCAATCTCGGCGATGACTACATTGCCGACCCGAAAGGCAAAATTACCGGTGGTGGCATCGACGGCTACAATCTCTGGGCGCCCATCGACCGCATCACGCAGGATGTCAGCCCCTACGGCGTGTGTGACATGGCCGGCAATGTCAGCGAATGGACCGCCGGCGAATCTACGGACGGGGAATGGCCCGCGCACCCGAACTACATCGACATCAAGGTGCCCGTCGTGCGTGGCGGGCATTTCGGGCTGAAGATCAACGACCAGCTTCTTACGGACAGACGCTTTCCTGAATCCGCAAACGAGGCTACACTCGCCCGCGGCTTCCGCACGGCCTCCAGCACCGCCCCTGCCATATCCAACCCCTGACGCCCATGAACCGCCTTTTTCTACTGCTCGCCTGCTGCCTGCTCACTGCCACTGCGCAAGCGCAGTATGTCACCAATCTCACCCTGCTAAAAAACCAGTTCATCACCGGCGAGCCGGTCGTGGCCGAGGTGCGTGTCACCAACCGTTCCGGCGCTGACGTCGTCATCGGCGGGCATGGCTCGCGTGACTGGTTGCAGTTTGAAATCACCGAGTCCACTGGCCGTCGGCTCGCGCCTATCAGCATCGGTTCTGAAGAGGCCGTCACCCTGCGGGCGGGCGGCACCACGAAGCACACCGTCGAGCTCTCCGGCGGCTATTCCACGGCCGATCTCGGCACCTTCAACATGATCGCCAACGTGCTGCATCCCATCAGCGGCCAGTTCTACATGTCCAACAAGGTACGCATGACCATCACGGACACCACGTCGTACATGTTTGACCAGCCCTACGGCATCCCAACAGGTTTTACCAATGCCGGCCGGACCCGCCGCTACCAGGTCATCCTGTTTCGTGAACTTAACACACTGCAGCTCTACTGCCGCATCAGCGATGACCGTAGCGGTGCCTACGTGGCCACCTTTCTGCTCGGCTCTGTCTCCATGGTCGTGAAGCCGCAGATCCACATCGACATGAAGAACAAGCTGCATGTCTTCTTCATGGCCCAGCCCTACGTCTTCTGTCATGTCGTCGTGAATCCGGACGGCAAAGTTCACCATCGCAGCTACTATCGCGATCAGGAGGGCAATCGTCCCTCCCTGCTGATGACGCCCGCTGGCGGGCAGGTGGTCGGTGGCGAATACTTCGATCCCGCCGCCCCGCCGCCAGCGCAAAAACCCATGCGCAAAGCCTCGGAAAAGCCACCAGGCTTGTGACGTCATCGTCACGGCAGGTTTACAAACGCGGCTGAAAAGCGGAACGCATCCGGGCTTGCCCTCCCATCCTCCGCCAGCTACAACCTGCGGCCATGTTGGACTTATGGACCGAACTCGCCGCTGGCACTCAGTTATACTGGATCATCTCCGTCTTCGCCTCCGTGCTACAGGTCTTCCTGCTCATCGGCGCTTTCATGGGCGGCGGTGCGGACTTTGACCACGATGTTGATTCGCATGATGGCAGCACGGCAGACAGCGTGAAGCTGTTCTCCTTCCGCATCCTCATCGCCTTCTTCGTCGGCTTTGGCTGGGCCGGTGTGCTGGGGCAGCGCCAGGGCATGTCCCCCACCGCCACGGCGGTCGCGGCCATCATTTCCGGTGTTGTTTTCATGCTCCTGTTGTTTGCCACCCTGCGCCTGCTCATGGCGATGAAAGACGACGGCTCGCTCAACTACGACAACGCCATCGGCCTGCGCGGCCAAGTCTATGTGACCATCCCCGCCGCACGCGCAGGCCTCGGCCAGATCGAGATCATACTCCAGGGCCGCCTCATCACCGCCAGCGCTGTCACGGATGCCGATCACGCCTTGTCACCGCAAAGCGGCATCGAAATCACCGCGCTCATGCCGCCCAATACTTTCGTCGTCAAACCTGCCACCTAACACTCCACCGCCATGCCTGACTTCACCATGATCCCCGTCCTCGCTGGCATCGCCGCGATCGTCGTCTTCGCCACGTTGTCGTTTTTCGCCTCGCGCTACAAACGCTGTCCCTCCGACCGCATCCTCGTCGTTTACGGCAAGATTGGTGGCAACAAATCCGCCCGCTGCGTGCATGGCGGTGCGTCCTTCGTCTGGCCCGTCATCCAGGACTACGCCTATCTCAGCCTGACGCCGATGCCCATCGACATTCAGCTTCGCGGCGCACTCTCGCAGCAGAACATCCGCGTCAACACGCCCTCCACCTTCACCGTCGGTATCAGCACCGAGCCTGGTGTCATGGAAAACGCCGCCGAGCGTCTCCTCGG
>JBDNIB010000653.1:0-4771 GCA_041688535.1 Prosthecobacter sp. | reverse complement strand
TTTTACCCACACCGCCCTTTTGATTGGAAACGGCGACGATGCGCATGGTGCGCAGTTTAGGAGCCGATTTTGAAGGGTGGAAAGGCAAATGATCATTGAATCCATGCACCACCAGATCACAGAAGCGGCTGGCGCATTCGGCCTGACCTGCAAATAAGATCAAAAAGACCACCGGATAGACATCTACACAGGGTGAGACTTTGCCAGGGCGCGTGCAAAGACGAAACGGCAGATGTGCCAGTATATCGCTTCGTGAGCATTGGTTAATCCAAAACCGACTTGCAGCACTCACTTTGACACCCTCTATGATGCTTCCACCGAACCAAGAACAACTTCGACCATGAGTGAAATCCTGAAAGCCAAACAAACCGTCCGTATCGAATCCTCCGGCTTGACTTGCGAGGTCGAACAATTTCTGGCGGCAGGCGGGCAGGGCGAGGTCTATCGCGCTTCGGTTGCTGGAAAGCCGGTGGCATTAAAATGGTATTATGAGCAGTCCGCTACTGGCGCGCAGAGGAAGGCACTTGAGGCGCTGGTGAAAAAGGGCGCTCCCAATGACCGCTTTCTGTGGCCGATGGATTTGGCCTCCGCCACCGATGTCCCCGGCTTCGGCTACATCATGCCGCTGCGCGAATCCCGCTATAAAGGTATCGTTGATCTGATGAAACGGCGGATCGAGCCAAGTTTCAGATCGTTGACGACCGCAGGCAGAGAACTTTCGGACAGCTTTCTAAAATTGCATTCAAAGGGGTTGAGCTACTGCGACATTTCGTTCGGCAATGTTTTCTTTGATCCCGCCAATGGTGAGGTGCTGATCTGCGATAACGACAACGTCGTGATCGATGGGCAGGCCCCGGCTGATGGCATTGCGGGCACCGCCCGCTTCATGGCTCCCGAAATTGTCAGAGGTGAGGCCATGCCGAGCACGGGAACGGACCTCTTCTCCCTTTCCGTGCTGCACTTCTACATGTTCATGGTGCATCATCCGTTGGAAGGGCAAAAAGAGGCGGACATCAAGTGTCTGGACCTTCCGGCGATGACCAAACTTTACGGCAAAGAGCCGGTCTTCATCTTTGATCCCGCTGACGCATCGAACCGCCCGGTGAAAGGCTGCCATGACAATGCTTCGGCATATTGGCCGCTTTACCCGAAGTTCTTCCAGCAGCTTTTTATCGACTCCTTCACCGTGGGCTTGCACTCTCCGCAGAAGCGGGTCCGTGAAAGCATGTGGCGGGCTGCCATGGAGCGCCTCGCCGACCTCATCCTTTACTGCTCACAGTGCGGAAAAGAAAACTTCCATGATCCCATTGGCACTGCTGCACCGTGCTGGGCGTGCAAAAAGCCGATCGTGAAGCCTCTCGGACTCAGCATGGGCACTGACCGTCTGGTCATGCTCAATCATGACACGCAACTCTTCCCGCATCACATTGACGAGCAACGAGCCCACGATTTCTCGCAGCCGCTTGGGTCTGTTCAACGTCACCCAACGGACCCACAAGTCTGGGGCCTCAAGAACCTCTCAACGCAGAACTGGTCCTGCACGCTTGCTAACGGTTCCGTCGTGGACATTGCGCCGGGGCGGTCAGTCACACTGGCCTTGGGCAGCACGGTTCACTTTGGCAATATGAAGGCACAGATCGTGCCATGACCGCTCCATCGGGTGAATCGAATTTGACACCTGCCGACGAACTTCGACTATGCGCCGCAATTCAGTTTAATCACCATTCCCTATGAGCGACCTACAACGACCCGGAGGAGCAATGGCCTCACGGCCACTGCACTTTATTTGGATAGCAGACTGCTCAGGCTCAATGGATGCCGACGGCAAGATCCAGACCTTGAACCACGCGATTCGTGAGGCCATTCCGCATATGCGCAAGGTGGCGGATGAAAACGTCAATGCCCAGGTCTTGGTCCGCGCTTTGAAATTCTCCAGTGGTGCTCAGTGGCACATTTCGCAGCCAACCCCGGTTGAGACGTTTGAGTGGATTGATCTCGCCGCGAGTGGCGTGACCGACATGGGCAAAGCTCTCTCGATGGTGGCGGCGCAGCTTAAAATGCCCCCGATGTCGGAGCGCGCACTGCCGCCGGTATTGGTGCTGATCACTGACGGACAGCCAACGGACGACTATGCAAAGGGAGTTCAAGAACTGATGGATGAACCCTGGGGTAAGAAAGCGGTGCGCATGGCCATCGCCATTGGTGAAGATGCGAATTCCGAAGTGCTGCAAAAGTTCATCGGCAACAGCGAACTGCAACCCCTGCACGCGAACAACCCCGAAGCTCTGGTCAAACACATCCGCTGGCTTTCCACGGCAGTGCTCAAGGCCGCATCATCGCCAAACAGCATGGTGGCAGGCACGGCCAACCCCACTAGCAACTTGCCACCGATTCCCCTTCCGGCAGGCAGCACCGGACCGGCCACGGCTAGTGATGTTTGGTGAGTGCTACATTCATCTACGCTGAAATCGCCCCCTTTCATGAACGAGCCGACCCAGGAGCCTTCGGTTGGCAGTCAGCCGCCAGCCGCAGCACCGGGTGATAATCAAGCCCAGCCGAACGGTCCTAGCGCTACGCCGGAAAATTCGGTATCCCAATGGCAGGTGATCGGCAAATCGGTCCGTGGAGCTTCCCATATCCGTACGGGACAACCAAGCCAGGACGCCATTCTATGGGGGTCACCCTCGGGTATTGGCCCGCAGTTGATCCTCGCCCTGTCTGATGGTCATGGCAGTGCCAAAAGCTTTCGCAGCCAGCAGGGTGCCGAGTTTGCGGTCAAAGCCTGCATCGAAGAATCCAGCGTGCTCTTGCATGGTCAGGATGGGCCGATGAATTTATCCACCATCAAACGCACGGCCACCGAGCATCTGCCGCAAAGAATCGTCCGCCGATGGAAGGAACTCGTGGACAAGCACCTGCTCGATCATCCCGTTTCGCAGGAGGACTTGGACAAAGCGGTCAAGGGTGCGTCCACTCCGACCAACGAGGCAGTGCTCAGGGAAAACTACCTCGTGTGGTATGGAGCCACTTTGCTCGCCGTCATCGTGACAGACGCGTTCGTGGTCTATCTTCAGCTTGGAGACGGCGAAATTCTGACCGTAGCGGGTTCAGGTGAAGTCCGCCGCCCCATTCCTCCCGACGACCGACTGCTGGGCAATGACACCACTTCGCTTTGCTCGGGCAATGCCTGGCTGGACTTTCGCGTGGTATTTCAGGCGCAGTCTCAGTCCGCGCCTGCATTGATTCTGCTCTCTACCGATGGGTATATCAACTCGTTCACGGACGCTGGACAGTTTCTCAAGGTCGGCACCGATCTTCTGCAAATGATCCGCAGCGCGGGGATCGAGGCGGTGGACGGGAAGCTGGAAGGGTGGCTGGACGAAGCCTCGCAGCAAGGCAGCGGCGACGACATTACCCTTGGCATCGTTTGCCACACCGCAGCCAGTGAAGAGTTCAAAGAGAGTTTATCAAAGGCTTGATCAGCCGCTTTTTCCGTGAACCCCGACCCACGTCAAACCCTCTGCGACCTCATGGTCGAGCATGGCCCGTCGCTGTGCGATGACATTGGCCGGTGCGAGGGATTTCTGCGAGATTACTGCCCGCATGACCGGGGAAAAGTGAACGTGCTGGTCAATGCGCTCAAGGAACGAGTCGTGGCCGAACTGCTCAGCCGCAGCGCCTCAGTGCCCATTGAGTTGCTGCTCGGGCGGCTCGCCAAGCGGCTGGAGGAGCACCACGCGATGCGTGAAGACATGGCAATGTGGGCGGTGGAGAGTTGGGCGCTGGCATTGGGTAAATTCGCCGCAGAGAGCGCGTCGGGTTCTGGTGAATGCACCAATGTTGAACAAAACTCCGAACTGGCATTCACTGCGGTCGAAGATGCCAACGTGCGACGTTTTCGAGTAGCAGCGGATCAGGGAGATGCGGCGGCGCAGTACAATCTTGGTGTCTCCTACCAATTGGGCCGAGGCGTGGCCAAGAACGAAGCTGAGGCGGTGAAATGGTACCGCAAGGCAGCGGAGCAGGAGCATGCAACGGCGCAATACATTCTGGGCCTTTGCCACTACAACGGAGACGGAACCACAGTAGACATGGCAGCAGCAGCCAACTGGCTGCAGAAGGCAGCGGAACAAGACATACCTGGAGCGCTGTATACTTTCGGTATTTGCTACGCCAACGGCCAAGGCGTGATCAAGGACGAAGCCGAAGCGGTGAAATGGTATCGCAAGGCGGCGGATCAGGGATATGCGGCGGCGCAGTTCAACCTGGGCGTCTGCTACGCCAACGGCCAAGGCGTGACCAAGGACGAGGCTGAGGCGGTGAACTGGTATCGCAAGGCGGCGGAGCAGGGATATGTGTTAGCGCAGTTCAACCTGGGCGGCTGCTACGCCAACGGCCGGGGCGTGAACAAGGACCAGGCCGAGGCGGTGCAATGGTATCACAAGGCGGCGGATCAGGGAAATGTGTCGGCGCAGTTCAACCTGGGCGTCTGCTACGCCAACGGCCAAGGCGTGTCCAAGGACGAGGCCGAGGCGGTGAGATGGTATAGCAAGGCAGCGGATCAGGGATATGCGTCAGCGCAGTACAGCCTGGGCTACTGCAACTTCAGCGGCCAAGGCGTGGCCGAGGACCAGGCCGAGGCGGTGACATGGTATCGCAAGGCGGCGGATCAGGGACATGCGGCGGCGCAGGTCAACCTGGGCTCCTGCTACGCCAAGGGCCAAGGCGTGATCAAGGACGAAGCCGTAGCGGTGAACTGGTCCCGCAAGGC